>JAGLCW010000099.1 GCA_023146045.1 Caldisericia bacterium | reverse complement strand
GTGCAGATGTAAGCGTTGAAGTCAATCAGGCAATAACTATCAGTGGTAGTGGTTCAGACTCTGACGGATCAATTGTCGCTTACCAATGGAAAGAAGGAGCGACAATTCTTGCGAACACAGCTTCATTCATCTATACACCTATGACAGTTGCTTCACATACACTGACATTGACAGTAACAGATAATGATGGCCTTAACGACTCTGACACTATGACTGTCACTGCAACGGAAGCAGTAGTAGTAAAAGAACAGCCTCTTATTATTATCAGAGTAGAGTTCGATGATTATCAATTCCAAAGTCCATCACTCACATGGAGTAATAAGATATTTGGAGACAGCGAGTCGGAACTTAACCACTACATGAATGAAATCTCTTATGGTTCATTCCAATTCGTTCCGGCAATTGAAACAGAAGGTGTGGCTGACGGTATGATTACCGTACATTTGAATGAGAACCATCCGGGTATGCTTGAAGACCACATTGACAGGCTTGCAACTGCTGCGCAGCTTGCCGATGCGTATATCGACTATTCACACTATGACAGTAATAATAATGGTGCTCTTGATAGAAATGAACTTCAAATTATGTTCCTTGTTGCTGGTGGAGAGCGTGCGACAAGTGCAAATCCAGGTATCTGGGCACACAAATGGTGTATGTATGGAGGAAATGCAACACCTCCTACAGTAGATGGTGTAAGCATTATGAACTGTAGCTATGATGGAGGATATTCATCATTTGGTGAGAAGCAGTTTGATGCGAATACAGGTAAAGATGCAACTATCGGTGTTATTGCACATGAACTCGGTCATGCAGTCTTCAATCTACCAGATCTTTATGATACAAATGGTGGGTCAGAAGGTATTGGTAATTTCGGACTCATGGGTGGCGGAAGCTGGGCTTATAAAGCAGGTGATACACAACCAGGAATGACACCTGTTCATATGACAGGATGGAGCAAGATCCAAAGTGGTTTCGTGACACCAACTGTACTGTCAGCAACACAGGCCAATATTTCTGTAGCATCTACAACATCTTTAGATTATACACTTTACAAAGTACCAACAGGAACTGCAGGAGAGTACTTTCTATTTGAAAATAGAGATAACAGTGGTTACGACAGAGGTTTCTACAGACTTGAAACACGAGGTTCATTTAAAGGAGGATTGCTAATCTTGCATATTGATGATAATAAGGCTGGTAACACAGATGAGACACATAAACTCGTTGATGTTGAAGAAGCAAATAATCCGGGTCTCGATAGTGAAATTGACCGAGGTAAAAGTGTCAACTTCTTCTTTGCGGGAAACAAAACAGATTTTTCACCAACAACAACACCTAATTCCAACAGATATAACGGAACAAGCAGTGATGTAAGCATCAGTAATATATCAGCAGAGGGTTCAAACATGAGCCTAGATGTTGACATTCAATAAAAGGAGATCATACAATGAAATATATCTATACAATCATACTTGCAATCGCTATTCCTTCAATAGTGTCTGCCGTGCCTGCATTCACAGGTACTATAGAGTTTAAACAAGCTGACAATTCAACTTTTTCTGCAAAGATGCAGGGAGATGAATGGTTTAACTGGATCGAAGATAAAAAAGGAAATATCATTACTTTCAATCCACAAACAAAAAGCTATGAATATGGCATCATCAAAAAAGTGGATGGTGCGTTGGAGCTTGTTCCATCTGGTATTCAGGCGGCAGATAAACCTCTAATAAGCAATGCTTCATCAAATACAATTGAAAAGATTGATAGAGCTACTCTACAGCAGATATGGAAAGAGAAAAGAGAGAAAGCTTCTTCACATAAATAGAAGTTCCTTACATCATAAGATCGGCTTTGCCGATCTTATTTTTGCAATACCAAAAACCTCTTATCTGCATCTTCCAATCCATAAAGATTCACTTCATCAT
>JAGLCW010000098.1 GCA_023146045.1 Caldisericia bacterium | reverse complement strand
CCTAATGAAGTAATTAAATTTGTAATGTTGTTTGAAGTAACAACAGATGTGCAGGTAAAGAAAAGTGCTCCAATTATTCTTGAACTTAAAGCTAACGAATGCGACTCATATGCTAAAAGAGTTATAAATATTCTTTTAGAACCAAAAAGAACTGGTAGACAAGATCTTGATCTCTCTTTGAAGCTGTTAAATCTTGAATTTGATGATGAAACTGGAAAATATTATCTACTATTTGAACAAACACTTGAAATGTCATTAACGGTATCTGGATACCAGAATAATTATTCATGTGACATAAAATGGGGAGATGGCGAAACAACTAATCTAAAAAAAGAAACAGAATCCTCTATAATACAAAAGCATAGATTCACAGCTAGAGGAACTATGAATATTAAGATCACAGTGAAAGATGTTAATGGTAGAATAAAAACGTCTACGATTCTTGTAAACGTGAAGTAACGTATGTTAAGTTTAGCAAACCCAGATATTAAATAACTTAGCATTGAGGTTTTATACGCTTCACACCATTTTTTTGTAAGTTTCCTGCTTACCGAAGTAGTTTAAATTTTGTGCATTGTTTTGGTGTTTTTGTGATAACATGTTAATTCTAAATAGTTGTTTTGTTTCGCTACCATAAATGTTTTTTATAGGAGTTAAAAATAGTTACTCATATTTCAAGATTTCTTCATAAGATGTTTCCAGCAAGAAACCGTAAAATTGTAGTAACTAAATTTTTGTTAGTAGTGCTTTTAGTCATTTCTGTATCTTCTTTTTCTTTACCAGTATTTTCATTTAATACTGCCATAAGTGATCCTCAAGAAGCCATAGGTAATTCAATGTTTGCGTTCGAAGATACAAACTCAAATATTGCAGACATAACTGTTTCAGAAAACCAAAGTACCAAATTCGGAGCATCAGTAATCACAGAAATAAAAACAGAGAAGCCAAATTCTTGGTGGGACAACACCTTCTCCAAAAGATCATTTGGAGGGTGGTTAGGTTCATACTTTGTGCATGTAAAAGATTCTCTTAAAGATCAAATTTCATCACTTAATGAAAAAATTCAAAAAAAAGACTGGGCGAATTTTAAAAACCAAGATATTAAGGACTATTCTCTACTTGTCTATGTTTTTCTGCTCTGTTTACTTTTACTTTTATTACTTCTAGCAGCTCTAATAGGAAGAAAGTGGAAACTACTTTTGTTGATACCAATACTAATAATAATTTCCATAGCCGTTTACACAATCGCACAGTTCAACCTACAACGACTTCTATGATTATAGTGTAAAATGCTGGTTACTTGGTGTTAAAAAATTCGACTATACTCGTATAATATCTTGCTAGTATAGTTTATTCTAGTATACGCTGATAAAAATACTAAGGAAAAACTATGAAAACAGAGATGTTTACCTACATCAGTTGATACAATATAAGAATAAACCCATTATAAAGGTAGTTACGTGAATCCGAAGATACGGAAAATCATCATTACTTTCCTTTTTTGAAGCACATCTTTTTTCAGCATTACGAAAGATCACATAATTCGTTGCAATGGTTATGTGCTTCTGGTTTAGTTTGCAAGGTATACAAATGCTTAAAACCCGGTCTACCACTTTCTGCATATGATGACCTTGGAGCGTTTAAACTTTATCTTCCAGATGTTGGAATACTTAGAAAGCTTTCTCTGCTATCGCCTACTGCTTTTGGAGAAGGTAATAGGTTGTTTGAGGAATTCAAGGGTTCATTGACAGAAAACTATATCCTCCAATCATTCCAGAATCAGTTCGAAGT
The DNA here is from genome assembly GCA_023146045.1 of Caldisericia bacterium. Lineage (GTDB taxonomy): Bacteria > Caldisericota > Caldisericia > UBA6126 > UBA6126 > JAGLCW01. Next base: position 20,241 of record JAGLCW010000098.1, on the reverse strand, counting down.
TCCTTTGAGATATTGGAAAGATGATTCACGTCATGAAGTTGATTTTATTCTTCAAAAGGACAATGATGTGTTGCCAATTGAGGTAAAATCACAAAATAAAGTTACAAGCAACAGCATTAAGGTGTATAAAAGCAAGTACCAGAATGAAACACCTTTAAGGATACGATTCTCTTTAAAAAACCTTCGTATGGATGGTGATATGCTAAACATTCCACTTTTTATGGCTGATCAAGCAAACCATTTGATTGAACTTGCACTGAAAGAAAAAGCTTTAGAGTAGTATGTTTTACAAAGCTTTCCTGAAGCTGTTTGCGTTATGCTTCTTCTTTGGTATTCTCGCAAAGTTCAATTAGTGTTCCATTGGATGATTTTGGATGAAGGAAGATGATACGACTACCGTTGGCTCCAAGCGTTGGTTCGCCAATCAGTCGGAAGCCATTGGCTTTTAGGTTTTCTATAGTTTCGTCAAAGTTGTTTACTTTAAAGGCGATGTGGTGAAGGCCTTCACCTTTTTTCTCTAGAAAACTGCATATCCCTTTACTGTTGTTTTCGATAGGTTGGAGAAGTTCAATTTCTGATTCTCCCATTTTTATCATCATTACTTTTAAATTGCGATCTGGTAGTTCGATAACGTGGTCCAGTTTTTTTTTCAGCATGGCTTCATAAACTTTGCTTGCATTCTCAATACTGTTAACTGCAATACCAATGTGATCAATTTTCATTTTTTATGTCCTTTTCTATTTCATGTACTAGATTGTTTACAGTTTCGTCGAAGCTGATTTTACCGCATGTTACATTTTTTATGGAATCTTTGAATTCTTTTGATTGGATTTTTGGGTCAATATAATTGTTTGTTACTTTCTTGATGACAGACTCTCTAATATTCTTTTGAAGTAACAATTTTCTTCTTGAAAACAATTGGTTATTTTGAGTTAAAAAATCTTTGTGTTCAAGTGTTAATTCTAGAAGTCCATCTACGTTTTTACCGCTATTCGCCTGAATTTTAATAATTCTTGGTGTCCAGTTATTCTTTGTATTTGTTTGGATGTTGTCTTTTAGTAGGAATTCCATTTTGTCAGATCCAGATAGGTCTGCTTTGTTTATAACGTATATGTCTGCTATTTCCATTAAGCCAGCTTTTATAATTTGTATGGAATCGCCAGATTCTGGAGCAGAAATAACTAGTACTGTGTCGGCTATTTCTGAGATATCAATTTCGTTCTGTCCTACTCCTATCGTTTCTACAATCACTAGATCGTATTTTGCAAATGAAAAGAGTTGAACTACATCGAATATTGATTTGTTTAGTCCACCAAAAATACCTCTGTTGGACATGCTTCGGATAAATATATTCTTTTTTGTGAAAAGATTGGACATTCTTATTCTATCACCCAATAAAGCTCCACCACTGTATTTGTTTGAAGGATCAATAGAAATAATGCCAATTTTCATTTGGTTATCTAGGTGGTTTACTAATGAAGAAATTAATGTGCTTTTTCCTGCTCCAGGAGATCCAGTAATTCCAAGCACATATGTTTGGCTATTTGTTTTGTAAATTTCTTTTCGCAAAGATACTGATAGATCATTAGATTCGTCTTCTAGGACAGTGATTGATTTTGCTATTGCGTATTCTTCTTGATTCTTTACCCCGTTGGTTAAGGAATCAATCATTTTGAATGAACATTATTCTTAATGAATGAAGCAATTTCTTCTATAGAGCTACCTGGAGGGAAAATTTCACTAATTCCAGCTTCTTTTAATGCAGGATAATCGCTTAATGGAATTATTCCTCCTGCAATAACCAATACTTCTTTATCCTTATTCTCGTTTAGGAGTCTCATTATTTCAGGAAACAAATAGTTATGTGCTCCAGATAAAATACTTAAACCAAGAACATCTATATCTTCTTGTAATGCTGTTCTTGCAATTTTTTCTGGGGTTTGCTTAATGCCTGTATATATAACTTCCATGCCTGCATCTTTTAGACCTCTGGCAATTATTTTAGCACCTCTATCGTGACCATCAAGTCCAGGTTTTGCAATTAATACTCTAATTGGTTTACTCATTTTTTACCTCTAAAAAATACTCTCTGTGTATTCCCCATACTCTTTTCTTAGGATATTGGCTATTTCTTCAAGTGTAGCATATTCTTTTACTGCGTCTATAATTGGTTGCATGAGGTTATCATTGGCTTTTACGGCTGTTTTTATATTAGCGAGACAAATTTCCACTTTTTGATTATTTCTGTCTTGCTTAACTTTGTTAAGTTTTTCGACCTGTTGAACTTCATTTTTTGGGTCTACTTTTAGTAATTTAATATCTTGATTGTTTTCTTCTGTGAAGCAATTCACGCCAACTTGTTTGTCTATTTTGGAGTGAAGATTTTCATGAAGCATGTATGCATTATCCTGAATTTCTTTTTGTATGTATCCTGATTCTATGGCTTTAACCATTCCGCCTTGTTTTTCTATAATGTCAAGATATTTTTCTACTTCTGTACATATTTCTTTGGTTTTATTTTCTATAAAGTAAGAGCCACCTAAAGGATCAACTGTGCTTGGTATGTTTGTTTCATAACCAATCATTTGTTGTGTTCGCAAAGCAATTTTTACAGCTTTTTCGGTAGGCAGACTTAGGGCTTCGTCGTAGGAATTTGTGTGTAATGATTGTGTGCCACCAAGCACGGCAGATAAAGCTTCTAGTGTTACACGAACTATGTTGTTTTCTGGTTGCTGTGCTGTTAAAGACGCTCCTGAGGTTTGTGTGTGGAATCTTAATCTTTTTGATTTGTCACTTTTACTATGAAAACGATTCGTGATAATGTCTGACCATAGCCATCTAGCAGCTCTGAATTTTGCAATTTCTTCAAAGAAATCCATGCTGGAACTGAAGAAGAAAGATAACCGAGGTGCAAAATCATCAATTTTTAGACCTGAAGCTAGTGCTAACTTCACATATTCAATTCCATTTGCAAGTGTAAATGCTAATTCCTGCACTGCATTAGAACCAGCCTCACGTATGTGGTAGCCACTTATGCTTATTGTGTTCCATTTTGGCATGTTGCTTGAGCAGTATTGAAAAATATCCAAAATTAATTTTAATGATGATTTTGGTGGATAAATGTATGTTCCTCTAGCAACGTATTCTTTCAAAATATCGTTTTGTGTTGTTCCACGAATGCTTTCTAGAGGTAATCCTCTTTTTTCTGCAAGTGCTATGTACATGGCTAAAACAATTATTGCCGTGGAATTTATTGTCATGGAAGTACTTATTTTTTCTATTGGAATATCTCTGAAAAGATCTTCTATGTCGGCAAGAGTATCAATTGAAACTCCTACTTTTCCAACTTCTCCTTTGCAAAGAGAGTTGTCTGAGTCATACCCAAGTTGCGTAGGTAAATCAAATGCTACACTTAAGCCTGTTTGACCCTGTTCTAATAAGTATTTGAATCTTTTGTTTGTCTCAATGGAAGTACCATAACCTGCATACTGCCTCATTGTCCACAGTTGTTTGCTGTACATTGATGGATATACACCCCTAGTATAAGGTGTCTTACCCGGGTAGCCTATATCTTTATCAAAATCAACACTCTCTAAGTCTGATGGAGAATAAATATCTTTTTTCATTTTTATTAAAAACCTTAAATACTTGAATTTTTCTATATTTATATCAGAATAAGTTTGTTTCACAAAGTTATTTTCAAAGTGTCTTGTTAGTTTTGATGAATGATGAAACAGAGGAATTTATGAGTAAAGGATTAGTGATTGTATATACTGGCAATGGAAAAGGTAAAACAACAGCAGCTTTGGGATCTGCATTAAGGGCTTATGGTAGAGGCTTAAAAGTTGCTTTAATGTACTTTTTGAAAGATTCTAATCAAGGTGAGATAAACTGCATAGAGAAGCTGGATGGATTTGATTATTTTGTTTTTGGTACTGGAAGATTCATTAATTTTGATGACATCAAACCAGAAGATTTAGAGCCAGTAAAAAAAGGACTAGATAAACTTAAAGAAATATTGGAAAATGAAACTTATGACATGGTAGTGCTTGATGAGGTGTTGATTACATTATACTATGGATTAATTGAAACATCTGATTTGCTTGAAATTATGGACAGTAGAAAAAGCACACACCTTATTCTTACTGGACGATACGCTCCATCAGGTATTATTGAATGTGCAGATATTGTAAGTGAGATTGGTAAGATAAAACACCATTTTGACAAAGGTGCTCCTTCTATACAAGGCATTGAGTATTAATTTGAGCATATTATGAAAAATGAAAAAAGAAGTAATTATCAGCTAAAAAATCTTGTGCTAGCTTCACTTTTTATTGCTGTAAGTGTTGCTCTGGGAAGAGTTCTTGCGTCGGTGCCAAATATTGAGCTTATCAGTTTTTCTGTTTGGATGTCTACCTATATGCTGGAAAGAAAGTACAGTACAGTTGTTGGTGTATTGAGCTTTACGCTTTATTCTTTACTTTCACCATATGGAATTGCTCCATTGCCTCTTTTGGTTTCACAGGCGTTAGGTGGGGGCTTAATTGGATATTTTGGTGGATATTTTACGAAATTGAAAAAAACAAACCTAATTAGTTATCTTTTATTCGGGTTAATTATAACTTTTGCGTATGATTTTCTCACAAATCTTGGTGGATTTATTTCTTTTAGTGAAAACTCAAGTACACTATTAAAGTATCTTATCGCTGGTTTAGTTTTTAGTCTTGTGCATATTGTGAGTAATGGTTTAGTTTTTATGGCGTATACTCCTTTAGTTAAGAGAACTATCGATAGGATTTATTTTACTCAATAAGGAATTAATATGTGGATTCAAAAAGCTATTGAAGAATTAAAGAAAAGAATTGAACTTGCGCACATTGGTGGAGGAAAAGAAAAAATCAATAAACAACACTTAAAAGGGAAATTGACAGCAAGAGAAAGAATAGATATTTTACTAGATTCTGGTACTTTTAACGAAATTGGTTCTTTTGTAAAATCTAAAGATCCTGGTTTCGGAAAGCAACTAGATGAATCTCTTGGTGATGGTGTTGTTACGGGATATGGTAATATTAATGGAGTTTTAGTGTATGTCTTTTCACAGGATTTCACTGTTATTGGTGGGTCCCTTGGTGAATCTCATGCATTGAAAATTTGTCGCCTTATGGATATGGCACTAGACAATAAAGCCCCAATTATTTCTATTAATGATAGCGGTGGGGCAAGAATTGAAGAGGGCGTTCATTCTTTAAGTGGATACAGTGAAATATTCCTACGAAATACTCTTGCTTCAGGTGTAATTCCACAAATAGCAGTCATTCTTGGAAGTAGTGCTGGTGGAGCTTGCTATTCTCCTGGAATTTGTGATTTTATTTTCATGACAGAACACACTAGTCACATGTTCATTACCGGACCAAGGGTTGTAAAAACAGTAACTGGGGTAAGTTCTTCACTAGATGATCTTGGAGGATCGAACGTTCACACAAAGAGAAGTGGAGTTGCTCATTTCGCTTATGCTAACGATGAAGAATGTCTTCAAGGCGTAAAAGATCTTTTAAGCTATCTGCCAAAAAACTATACACAAAAACCTCCTGAAAAGAAAGTAAAACTTAGCGTTGCTAGTCATGGTTTGGATGAAATTGTTCCTGATAACCAAAAAAAGGTTTACGACATTAAGAAGGTTATTGAAAAAGTATCAGACAAAGACAGCTTTTTAGAAGTTCACAAGAATTATGCACTTAACATGGTAGTTGGGTTCGCTAGGATGGACGGTAAAGTTTTAGGAATTGTTGCAAACCAACCAAATTGTTTGAGTGGTGCTATAGATATAAATGCTTCTGATAAGGCAGCTAGGTTTGTAAGAACATGTGATTGTTTTAATATTCCAATACTTACTCTAGTAGACGTAACTGGGTTTTTACCTGGAATTGATCAAGAGCAAGATGGAATTATTAGACATGGTGCAAAACTTCTTTATGCATTCTCTGAAGCTACAGTACCAAAAGTTAGCTTAATTTTACGTAAAGCGTATGGTGGTGCATATATTGCTATGAATAGTAAAAAATTAGGCGCAGATATCGTTTATGCGTGGCCAATAGCACAGATTGCTGTAATGGGTGCAGAGGGTGCAGTAGATATTATCTTCAGAAAAGAAATTGGGAAAAGTGAAGATCCTATTGCCAAAAGAAACCAGTACATAGAGAATTATAGGGAAAGATTTATGAATCCTTATGTAGCATCTGAAAATGGTTACGTTGACGAAGTTATTCCACCAGAAGTAACAAGGAAAAAACTGATTGATGCTTTTGAAATGCTCAAAGACAAAGATATTTCAATACCTGGCAAAAAGCATGGCAATATCCCATTATGATAGATACTAATCATTTTCCATATAGAATTATTTCAACGAGCGATGGAAGTGCCACAGAAAAACCAATTACTTCTGAAAAATCTTCAAGCAAAGAATTAGTCGCTGGCTCAATTGTAGCTAGCGATGAAATGAAAGTTTTATTGGCTGCCATTATTGCTTACAAACTTAAGCTAAGTAATGCAAAGGTAATACCTGCTGGCGAAATATTAAAGTCAGCAGTGCAAATGTGATGTTCCACGATGAAATTTTAAGGTACTTTTACCCTATATTAGCTGGAGTATAACAATGATATATGTTATTGAACTTAACGGAAAAAACTATAGCGTCGACGTAGATGACTCAAAAGTAGCTTTTTTGGGATTGGCTGAAGATGGTATTGATCCAAAAAATTTATCCACCGAAGAAGATGAAAATTGTACCTATATAAAAGCACCAATGTATGGAGTTATCTCAAATATTGAAAAAAAGCAAGGGGACTCAGTAAAAGAGGGTGAAATACTTTTTATATTAGAAGCTATGAAAATGGAAAATGAAATCCTTGCACCAAAAAAAGGAAAAATCAAAGAGATAAAAGTTGCTGTTAACGAACAAGTAAAAAAAGATTCATTATTGATAATTATACAACACTGATTGTTACAGCATTCTTCGACGGATGAATTCTTTAAAAAACAAGTCGCTAAAACGGTATTTTCCTCTATCTAACTTTTCGATGAAATCCATAACAATTAATTGTGATACAGCTCTGTTCAGTGAGTTTGGATGTACAATTCCATAGCGATTCATACCTTCTTGACTAAATGGAACGCTGTCGTCCATGGCAAGGCTAAACAAAACTATTCTTTGTTCCTTGGTTCTTACGCACTGATAGAGAGTTTCATATTCGTACCGGCGTGTAGAAAGTTCATCTGTTAAAGCTGCTTCAACTATATCCTTGTCACAAATAGACTCTGTTTTTTGCCATGCCCTTCTGGATAGAAGCTGTAAAAAAAGTGGATGTCCTTTTGAGATATTCAAAATGGTTTCTATTCCATCAGGACTAATTTTTTTCCCACTGTTGTAAAAACTTTTACTTAAGTATTTGCTACAAGAAGACAGTGGTAAGTAGTTTGTTAAGTGAAGTTGTTTCATAGCCTTGAAAAATGGTGCATTTTTAGAGAAGAATATTTTTTTCAACATTGATTCTCTGGAACCAGCAAATATATAGGAGGCTTCCTTTTGATGTTGAATCTGACTTCGAAATATTGGAATTACAGAATCATCTATTACGGAAAACTCTTGGAATTCGTCAAATGCAATTACATATTTTTTCTTACTAGACAACTTTTCTGGTATTTGTAATGCTTCTACAAAAGCTTGGTATAGGTCATTGTTATTCTGAGTGTGCAATTCAAATTTTATAGGTCCTAGAGATATGGAGAAATAGGTATGAGTTTTGGGTAGGAACTTCTTGAAGAAATATTCAAATTTACCTTCAAAAGATGAAGATTGATATAGCTTATTGACAAAATCGCTTATAAAAAAAGAAATGGTTGGATACTGCTGAATGTCAAAAAACAGTGTTTTAAACTCTTTTTGTTTTGCTAATTCGTAAAAAACTTTTTCAATTAGCCATGTTTTACCCAGTCTTCTTGTTCCGTAAATTACCATGTTACCTTGCTGTTCTACCTCTTCTAACAGATAGGCTGTTTCTTGCTCACGATCAAGAAAACTATTTGGATCAAACTGTCTACCTACAATAAATGGATTTTTCATATATCTATTGTACACATAAAGGGTGTAAAAAACAATACACAATATATGTGACTCACAAAAACGGGGTATTGATATAATTTAATGATAAAGAAATGAAACTTAAAGGCAGATTCGCGACATTTCTTAAAAAATAAGCAGTTGACAAGAATAATAGTTAGGTTAAAATAATTAGGCTAAAATACTATTATTTTAAGGATGAACAAATGAAAACTAAGTTTGCAAAGGCAATGAAAAAGTTGTTCCACGATTTCGCAATTGTTGAATTGAGGCTTCAAAATAGAGATTATTCAAACTTGAAATTAACATACAACAGTATTTTATATTTGGACATTATTGAAGCGCATCCTGGTGAATACACTGCTTCGGATATTGCTGATTTGCTACAGGTTGCTAGGCCATCGGTTACTCAGAAAATAAACAAGCTTGAGAAGATGGGGTACATAACAAAAAAACAAAGTAGTTTGGACAAGCGTTTTTACTATATTTACTTTAACGAAGAATCTAGATCACCAGAAATTATAGAAGAATTTGATAGAGCTGACAGTGCTGTTGTAGAAAAGCTTAGCAAAGAATATACGCAAGAGGAAATAGAAAAGTTTTACGAAATGCTTTCTTTAGTTGGAGATTCTTATTTAGAGGAACTTAGCTAGTGAGTAATCCGTTAAACCAGAAATTCAATGTCAAGAAGTTATTGAAATTTGCATTACCAACTACACTAAGCATGGTATTTATGGCCATATACACTATGGTAGATGGATTTTTTGTTTCAAATTTCGTAAGTGAAAACGCGTTTTCAGCAATTAACATAGTTTTTCCTGCTATAGCTTTTGTAATCGCCATGGGAACAATGATTTCAACTGGAGGAAGTGCTGTTGTTTCAATGAAACTTGGAGAAGGTAAAACAGAAGAAGCAAAAGAAAACTTTACTTTAGTTACATTATTTGGAGTTTTATTGAGCTTAATAGTCGCCATTCTTGGAGTGGTCTTTACAAAAGAAATATCAAGCTTTCTTGGTTCTACTGCTCTTTTAGATAGTTACTGCCACGAGTACTTGGTAATTGTTTCATGCTTTATACCGTTTTCAATACTCCAAATAATTTCTCAAATGTTTTTTGTAGTTGAGGGAAAACCGAATTTAGGATTATTTTTTGGAGTAGCAGGTGGAGTATTGAACATTGTGTTGGATTATGTATTCATTGTACCACTTAAAATGGGTATTTCTGGAGCGGCAATTGGTACTGGGCTTGGTATATGCGTTTCTGCATTTGCTTTTTTGATCTATTTTTCAAAGAAAAGACCTGGAGGGTTACATTTTGTAAAAACAAAATGGGATTGGAAAGTATTATTGTCTACGTGTACAAATGGGGCTTCTGAAATGATTACTAATCTTGCTGGGACCATTACAACGCTTCTTTTTAATTTAACAATTCTTAAATTTGCAGGTGAATCTGGTGTTGCAGCCGTTGGAATAGTAATGTACGCTCAGTTTTTATTGATTTCTATATTTTTGGGTTACTCACAAGGCGTTGCACCAATTTTTGGTTATTTGTATGGAGCACAAAATCATAAACAATTGAAGAAAATATTTAGAATAAGCATGGGAGTGGTTATTCTTGCATCAATATTGAGTTATATTATAAGTATTTTAGGGGCAGATGTAATTATTGGACTGTTTGTAGATAAGAGCAGTGATGCGTTTGGGCTTGCTCAACACGGTTTTTACTTGTTTTCTTTTTCTTTTATTCTTATGGGATTTAATGTTTTTTCATCAGCAATGTTTACTGCATTGTCTAATGGAAAAATTTCTGCAACTATTTCTTTTGTTAGAACATTTTTATTTGTTGTTGTAGCAATTCATGTTCTACCATTGATCATTGGAATAGATGGAGTTTGGCTAGCAGTACCAGTAGCTGAGTTTGCTGCAGTGTTTGTTTCAATATTTTTTCTTGTTAAACAAAGGAAAAGGTATTTTGGATAAGTATAGAGAAGTTACACGTTTTTAACTTAAAAGTACTGTACAGGTTGTGATAGTCAAATGTTTATTGGAACGGATATAGCAAATCAAGGTGCAATAAGTTTTTGAATACATTATGAGCTATGGAGAATATTTTTGATGCAATTGGCGATTGGTAGCACTCCGATAATATTTACTAAGAACTAACAAAATTGTGTAAATCAATAAATATTTGTTATAATGTACCGATGAGAAATCATCATTAGACAGCAAAGCCTCTTGGTTTAATTACCGAGGGGCTTTTTTTATAAAAGGATTGATGTGGTATACTTAATGTGAAAATATTTAGTGTTTGAAGTAATAATATAGGATTAGTTTACTGGTTAGGAGGGCACGATGGAGTTTTGTTTACATAAGCATAATTTTGAAGTAGAAGTACAAATATTGGTCGATGAGGATGATGGTAAGGAAACGATACTTCTCTTCAAAAATGGAGAAGAAATACACGATGATTCAATTCTTAGAAAAGTTAAGCGAGAGAAGAATTTTAAAGATAATCTTCAAATTGCTAGACAAAATGTGTTTAATAAAAATAGTGAATATATTAGGAAATTTACTGAATTGCACAAGCTATCTCCAGAGATTCCTGATTGGGAAAAATTGAAGGATCAATTTAAAAAAACTGTTCCAAAACTATATACAAGGTATAAATTTAAAGAAGAAAAACCAAATAAAGAGATTGTTACTGAAGAACTTCAAAGTGAAGCTAAACGAAATGTTAAAGGGATATTTTTTGTTAAAAAAAGAAGAAAATCATACATCAATGCGAGAATCGAAAAAAAGGTATCTGAAAAAATCACGGCATGGCATGACAAGAAAAATATTTTTGAAAAAGAACAAGATAAGATAGAGGTGTTTGAAAATGATAAACTTCTTAAACAATACATTTCATGGAAAAAAGAATTGAATGACAGATTAAATCCAACAGAGCAAACTATCAATAAGCAATTGTATGACGTGTTTACAAGTATTGAATATCCATCTGTAGCATCTGTTGTTTCTGTAAATTATCCAGAGTTTTCTTTTAAGAAGCCATTAATGCTAGACAATATTGAGAATCTTCCACTTAAATGTGGTGTTTCATTTGAAACTGTCGATGAAGATAAAATAGTTATATTAGACATAGATTTGCCTAGGATTGAATGCTATCCAACCAAAAAGGTCTCCATTTTAACTAGTGGTAAAATATCAGTTAAGAAAAAATCACTTAAAGATATTAATCAAGACTATCTAAGAAGCATTTCCGGAATTAGCATTTATTTTGCTTCTGTATGCTTTTCAGTGTCTCCAACTGTAGAAATAGTTACTGTAACTGGATTTAATGAACGCATTAATACTGCAACGGGCAATGAAGAAAACCAGAGTGTATACTCAGTTAAATACGATAAAAAGAACTTTGGGATGCTGAACATTGACAACATTGATCCATCTGCTACAATACAATTTTTTGAAAACCACATGAAGTTAACTAAAAGCTTTGACTTAAAGATAATTGTTCCTTTTGGGGAAAGTTGAGGGTTTTAGAAATATAAATTTTTTAGCAATATCAAACAACACTTATTTTTTGTCTACCATATTGATCAAATTGGTATTATCTTGTATTATATTTATATAATATGCTACATTCCATATATTAGTGAGGTAAAATGCGACATTTGAAAACTAGGTTAACTTTGATTAGTGCATTACTGCTTATTGTTACTTGTTGCTCTTCTGGATGTACAATTGGGGCTTCTACTTCTTCAAAAACTTTAGATGTTAGCATGTATGATTATCAAGACACGAAAAATTTGATCAAATTTGTTCACAATGCGTCATTGATAGTTAAAAACGAAGGTTTTGATAGCATTGAATATTTCAAAAAGAATAGGAAATTGTATAACCGTCCTAACTACTATCTATATATTTACAAAGCGAATGGAATTAATCTATTTCATGCCGATATGATAAGTATTGAAGGGCATAATCTTTCTACTCTTACAGATAAAGACGGTAAACCTGTTATGAGGTTGATACATGAAGCTATATATGACGAGTCCAACGTGCATTCCTGGGTTCATTACTCATGGTGGGAACAATATGAGTTTTATCCTGTACCAAAATCTTCTTGTCACTTCCTTGTTCAAGATAAAGAAGGCGAGTTGTATTTTGTTGGTGGTGGAATGAACTACCCACATGAGGAAAAAGAATTTGTTCGAATTATTGTTGACAATGCTGCAGAAATATTAGAATTAGAAGGTGCTGATGCAATCACAATATTAGAGGATCCCATTAAACAGTTCAATTTCAGAGATGTTAGAGTGTTTGTTTTTGACGAATCAGGAAAAATGATTGTTGAACCGGTCAATAATGCTGAATTCCAGCGCGGAAGTGTTTTGCATTGCGTAGACGATGTGGGGTTTAAACCATTTCTTGCTGCGAAGAATAGCTTGAAAACAAAAAATAAAGTGTGGAAAATATTCATGACTAAAAGCAGATATGATCGTAAACTTGTTAAAAAATGTATGTATGTTAGAAAAGCATCAATGAACAGTCAAACTGTCTATGTTGGAGCAATTACTGATTTACCTCATCCATCATTTTAAACGAGTATAGGAGTTTATTTTAATGAACCAAAAACAAGATCAGTTTCAATATACAGTTAACGAAGTTCCACCTGCTAGGCATCTTTTCTTTTTATCATTGCAACATGTGTTTTTAATGATAGTTTCTTTATCTCTTCCAATTCTTTTCGCAAATCAATTAAATGGATCTATTGAGTTCACAAATGCCCTTGTTTCTATATCTATGATTGTAGCTGGACTGGGATCTATTATCCAATCTGTAGGGATTCCTTTTATTGGGTCGAAATATTTGTGCCCAAATGTTTGTGGTCCATCATATTTTGCACTTTCTCTTAGTGCAGCATGGACAGGTGGACTCGCGCTGATGAAGGGAATGATTATTTTTGCTGGTCTTATAGAAATGGCAATGGCTCCTATTGTAGAGAAACTTAAATTTGCTTTTCCTTCTCATGTAGTTGGTTTAGTCGTTGCAATGGTAGGTGTTAGTATAATTAAACCTTCTGTAACTTCTTTATATGGAGTATCTCTAAAAGGGGATTCTGTAAGCATTGTATTTTTAATTGTCGGAGTTATTACTTTGCTGATTATGGTTTTAGCTAATATATGGGGAAAAGGAATTATCAGGATATATTGCTTGTTAACAGGCATTATTGTGGGATGGATTATAGCTATTTTTCTTCTTCCAAATTATGCTCAATCATTGTCTGTAGTAAAATCAAGCGCATGGTTTGCAACACCTAAACTAACAAAGGAATTTCTTGGTTTCAAATTTGATCCAAAACTAATAGTACCTTTCATGATAATAGGAATTAGCGGCTCCTTAAAGTCTTTTGGTAACTTGATAGCAGCTCAAAAAATGTCGGAACCAAATTTGAAGAAACCTGATTTTAGTGCAATACGAAAAGGTTTATTGGCAGATGGTTTTACCACTGCACTAGCTGGTCTTATTGGTGGATTAGCAGTTGATACTTCCTCAAGCAATATTGGCCTTGCTGGGGCTACTAAAGTTGTTAGCAGATGGATTAGTGTTGGAGCTGGAGTAATGTTCTTAACTTTAGCTTTTTTTCCAAAATTTGTAACTTTTTTGTCGTTGATGCCAAAGCCAGTTCTGGGTGCTTCCATTTTATTCGCAGGAAGCTTTATGATTTCTACTGGGCTAAAGGAAATGTTTGAAAAAGAATGGGACACTAAGAAAACTTTTGTTGTTGGTATCTCACTAATGCTTGGACTTAGTACTGCTTTTCTTCCAGAGCTATATGCAAGAGCTCCAGAGTTTATTCAGACTCTATTCACAGACCCATTGCCAACAACAGCTATTTTGGCAGTTACACTTAATTTACTGTTTAATCTAGACGTGCTTTTTAAAAAATCAAAAAAGACGATTGCTTAAAATATTAGTCTTTGCTCGTAAGAAAATTATTTAACAACAATAGTATGTTATATTTCAAATTGATGATATAATAATAACATAAAAATATATTGAAAGTTGGGAGTCAAATGAGCGGAAAAATTGATTATGTTGTCAATGAGGAAATTAAGTTTGATTTTTCAGAATTGATTGATGTCCAAAAGATTGTTAGAGAGTCTTCTGACTGTTGCTTTAATCAAACTTTGTGTAAAATAAATGATTGTGTTGTTAGGCTTGGAATATTTAAATGTGGCATTTTCAATTGGCATAAAAGCGAAGCCGAAGACAAATCATTCTTTGTCTTGAATGGTAGATTTATCATTGAGTTAGAGAATAAAGAAATTGTTTTAAATAAACACCAAGGATGTACAATTCTAAAGGGTGTTGCGCATAGGCCAAGAGTTGTAAAACACGCAACTGTTATTATGGTAGAAGGTTCAACCGTTAAACCAATAGGGGGTTAGTATAAAAACGGAAATCAAAATTAATTACTTAATTAGTTAAATATTTAGAAACTATTCTCATATTAGTTGAGGGTTTTTCCAAACGACATCTTTTCGAGCATAATAGATGCTACGTTTCCCATGTAATTGCCCATTCTGATCATAAGAAGAATTGAGTCTATGTCGCGTAATGTTTGTTTACCATAGATTTCTACCATTCTTTGAACAGTAGCACTGCTGGGATTTCCGTTGCTTTCTGCCCAGCCTTGGGCGTACAGTAATGCTGGAGCTTCTGATGGTGGACAATTATCAACGCAACCTTCTAAAATCTTAGCAGCTTCTTCAGAGTTTATCCCCTCTTTTAATGCCAATTTGGAATGGTGGTATGAGCAAAAACGACAATTATTAACTGATGTTACAGCCATCATCAACCGTTCCCTAAATGCAGGTGGTATGGATCTATTTTTCATTGCCGACCTGAGCTGTTTAGTGTTTTTAATCATGAAAATAGTTTCCTTAAAGAATTGCCTAAAGTTTTTAAATGTTCTTTTTTTGGTCATTTGCAGTATCTCCTTTGTGTGGATATTTAAAAGCGGATATCCCTATTATCTTATATGGTAAACACTTACCAATTGCTAAAAAAAAGCCCTATACTTAAAAAGTATAGGGCTTTAACGCTTAGATAAAACAAAAATCTCACCTTTATTTTACTCAAACTATATAATAAAGCAAACTAAATGTGGAAAGAAGAATTAAAGAAAAAAAACATATTATATAAGAAAGGCTTTACATGATTAATTTTGTGCTACTTTTTATCTCCTCGCAATAGTCTGAATAGAACGCTTGCAAGCTCTACTCTACTGACTGGATCGTAAGGTCTGAAACCATCTTCATCGCCTGTCATAATGCCATTGTCTAAGCAGAATTTTACTGGATCATCGAACCAGTTCTTCGATACTCTTTTGTCTTGGAAACCTTCTTTCTTATTATTATCTCCGACCTTCAGAGAATTCTTAGATGTATTTAATTCTTGTAGTACTCCAAGATACGGAAAATACTTTCCTGGGCAGTTTGTTCTAACAATAGATTTGTGTTTAACAAAGCATCTAGTTAATGAGAGATTTGCTGCTAGTGGTGTTGGGTACTTTTTTTGAATGTTTCTGAGAAGAGCGATTAGTGCTTTAAACTGAATTTGTTTCATTTCTTCGTTATCAAAATTACCCATACAACTAATCCCAAGAGCATTCCAATTGGTAATTTCTCCTTCTCCCTTGTCTAACCCGCAGTGTGGGCTAACTAACCCTTCCTTTTGCCCAGTAAATATTGTGCCATTAAAGCCAACTACGTAGTGATAGGCAAGAGGAAATGTATATCCATAGCGAGAACGAATTTCATTTTTTAGCGACCCAAAATGCTTATTCTCTGATAAAAGATGCGTATTTATGCCAGTATGGTGGAGTACGACGTATTTTATTCTGCTCATTTCATACATATTTCAGCTCCTTGATTAATTTGTCACAGATTTATATTAAAACCAAATTATGCTGTAGATTACTGCAACTTAATTAACTATCGATAAGGTTTGAAATTTTTGCGTTAGTGCTAAATGAACTCTCAAAAACATTGACAAAATGAGGGTATGGTGTAAAATTGGTTAACCTTTTATGTGCATCCCTAAATTCGAGGAGTAAAAAAATGAAAAAATCTGTTAGTCTGTTACTCGCTATTACGCTGTGTTTATTTTCAGTTTATGGATGTTCAAAAAAAGATAACAATAAGCTTGTTGTTGGCATGGAACTTGCATATCCACCTTTTGAAACTAAAGATGAAGCTGGTGCTCCTAGTGGTATAAGTGTTGATTTGGCTTATGCTCTTGGTGAATACGTAAGCAAAGAAGTTGTTATAGAGAATACCAATTGGGACGGGCTAATTCCATCTTTACAAACAGGAAAATTAGATGTTGTTATCTCTTCTATGACAATTACAGAAGATAGAGGAAAAGTAGTAGACTTCTCAATTCCATACTCACATTCTTATTTGGCACTACTGATAAATAAAGATTCTGGAGTAACTTCAATAGATGATTTAAATCAAGAAGGAAGAGTGATCGCTGTAAAGAAAGGGACTACAGGATATATATTTGCAAATAAATATTTAACTAATGCTCAAGTAAATTCATTTACATCAGAAAATGCTTGTGTGACAGAAGTTAAACAGGGAAAAGCTGATGCATTTATTTATGATCAACTCACAATTTATAGGCAGAGTCAGGAAAACTTAGATACAACCGTTGCTTTGTTAATACCATTTCAAGAAGGTGAAAACTGGGGAATGGCAGTAAAAAAAGGTAACACGGAATTATTGGGTAGAATCAATCAATTCATTTCTGTGTATAGGGAACAAGGCGGGTTTGATAAGCTAACCGAAAAACATTTGTCAGAAGAAAAACAAACATTTGATTCTCTAGGATTTCCATGGTTTTTTGACTAAGATTTCTGTATTATGAAAATTAAAAATGCTTTGACCAACAACAAGGTTATAAGTGTTATCATTGTTGCTACTATTGTTTTTGGATTCATATGGTATTCTGTTCATAGAATTGGTTTATCTTTGGATTTTACAACATTATGGCAATATAGGTTCCGGTTTTTGCAAGGTTTCCTTATGACAGTATATATTTCTATTGGAAGCTTATTCTTAAGTCTATTTATTGGCTTAATGACTGCTGTTTGGCAAAAATCAAAGTTTCTTCCTCTTCAATATCTGTCAAAACTATATGTACAAATTATTAGAGGAACTCCTTTGCTTGTTCAAATATATTTCTTTTACTACATCATTGGAACAGCATGGGGACTACATAATAGGTATATAGCTGGAATAATAATACTTTCACTTTTTGAGGGAGCATATATTTCAGAAATAATAAGAGGTGGAATAGAAAGCATTGCAAAACAAAACTTTGAAATAGCAAAATCAATTGGACTGAATGCTTATCAAACTTTTAAGTTTGTTACTGCACCACTTGTGCTTGCAAGAACTATACCAGCATTAGCTGGTCAATTTGCTTCAATAATCAAAGATTCATCATTGCTTTCAGTAATTGCTGTAATTGAGCTAACTCAGACAACGCAAGAGATTTCTTCTGACAATTTTAGAATGTTCGAGAACTATATATTTGTTGGATTGCTTTATCTGATACTTACATTTGGTGTGTCAATGATATCAAAGAAACTTGAGAAAAGGTATAATCATGAACTTAGAACTTAAACACATTACCAAGTACTTTGATAAACAGTTGGTTCTAAATGATGTGTGCTTTGAAGAAGAGATAACTTCGCTTGCAGTTATTGGACCATCGGGTGGTGGTAAATCTACAATGCTAAGAATTATTGGTGGATTGATACCTCCAACAAATGGATCACTTTATATTGATAACAAAGAAATAACCTTTGATAAAGAATCTCTGCTTGAATACCATAAACAGATAGGATTTGTATTTCAAGCTAACGGATTATTTGAACATTTTACTGCATCTGAAAATGTAACACTTCCATTAATGCAAACATGTAAGATATCAAAAAAAGAAGCATTAAAAACTTCAGATGAGCTATTTGAGCGCTTTGGATTGTATGAAGAAAGAGACAAATATCCAGTGCAGCTATCTGGTGGTCAGCAACAGAGGGTTTCTATTGCACGAGCAATTGCAATGAAACCATCTTTGATATTGTTAGATGAACCCACATCGGCACTGGATCCAGAGTACACTACAGAAGTTTTGGATATGCTTAGAGAGCTTCAAAAGGAAGGGTTGAAAACAATCATTGTTACCCATGAGATGGGATTTGCAAAAAATGCATGCGATATGGTAGTTTTTTTGGATAAACAGAAGATTATTGAAGCTTCTAACAGCGATGATTTTTTCAAGCATCCAAAAACTCCAGAGCTGAAGCAATTTTTGGATATGGTCTTGGAGTGGAAGATATAACGAGCATTTTGAAACCTCATACTTGTTTTTAAGAATAAACATAATAAATTGCGAAAACAATCTACTAATATTATAGTAATTGTAGAATTGAGGTAAAAATGATCCCAAGAATTTTGCAAAAAAAGGTTGAAGAAAAACTCTTTAAAGGGAAAGCTATACTAATATTTGGTGCTAGACAAGTTGGCAAAACAACACTCGTAAAATCAATTTTGCAAAACAATGAAAATGAAGTAGCATTTTTGAATGGTGATGAACCGGATGTTCGAGAAATGTTCACAAATGCAACATCCACTTATATGAAAACTATTTTTGGAAAGAAAAAAATTATTTTCATTGATGAAGCTCAGCGAATCAAAAATATCGGGATTACACTTAAATTAATTGTCGATCAAATTCCAGAAGTTCAAGTTATAGCAACTGGATCTTCAGCTTTTGAACTTGGAAATAAAACAATAGAACCTTTGACAGGGAGGAAATTTATTTACACCTTATTTCCTATGTCATTCTCTGAAATGGTAAATTACTCTGGGATATTAGAAGAAACAAGATTGCTTAAACATAGGCTGGTATACGGATATTACCCAGAAATTGTTACAAAAGCTGGTCAAGAGTCAGAATTATTACATCTTTTGTCAGAAAGTTATTTGTACAAGGATATATACAGATTAAATGGAATAATGAAACCAGAAGTCCTTGAAAAAATAGTATGCGCTTTATCCTTACAGATTGGGAGCGAAGTATCCTTTAATGAAATAGCAAATCTTGTTGGTGTTGACAGGGCAACTGTAGTAAAGTACATTGGATTACTAGAGCAAGCATATGTAGTTTACAAAATTCCATCATTTAGTAGGAACGTCAGGAACGAAATCAGGAAAGGTAAAAAAATATATTTTCATGACACTGGAATTCGTAATGCTGTCATTAATTCTCTATGGAAAATAGAAAACCGTCAAGATCTTGGAGGATTATGGGAGAATTACCTGATTTCAGAAAGAAGAAAGCTATTGTCTTATTCTGATTCATACTGCAAACAATATTTTTGGAGAACTACTCAACAACAAGAGATAGACTATATTGAAGATGATAAAAATGGGATTCGTGCATATGAATTTAAATGGAATAAAAATGCTAAACTAAAAATTTCAAAAACTTTTTCAAGCTCGTATCCAGAGGCAAAAGTTAAGCTAGTAACACCAAAGAATTACATGCAATTTTTAACTGATCTTAAATTTTAGTACTTACATAAAGTAGTTCATCGGTGTCTGACCCCGATGAGCAGTTTTAGAATTGAGGTAAAAATGATACCTAGAATTTTAAAGAATAAAATCTTATGGATGGCTATTACAGTATGTTTAGTTGTAGGCTTTGTTTCGTGTCAGAAAACAAAACCTGTTTCTATAAATGACACCCATGAAGAATCCGTTATCATTGCTGAAATCACAAAAGAATCAGAAGTAGTTGATGACTATGTGATTGATCCAGACCAAATGGCTGAAACTATAGAATGGATTAATCCCATACCATACAGAATAAAATCTATCCATGCTGAAAAATCGGTTTATTTTGAAGGTACAAATTTTTTTACATATGAATCTTCATACCCATATTTCTCATCATTACCCGATAAAGTCGTTCAAGGAAAAGTTAATATAATTATTAAAAATTATGTAGATAAGGAACTTGATGAGTTTTGGGACTCTGCTGAAGG
>JAGLCW010000097.1 GCA_023146045.1 Caldisericia bacterium | reverse complement strand
GTCCAGTATTCTTTTCTTCGAGCTCTTCCAGTAAAATCAGCATACTTTCTCCAAGGTTTTAAATACCATTCCATAAAACACATCCTTTATACAAATACCGTATTTTCTTTTTCCTATAATAAACTAATTATATCAATTGAAATTCAAAATTCTAAAAAGAATATTAATCTATACAATGTTTAAAAACTATAGTAATTGTTATAGTGTGAATGTATTGTTAGTTTATTGTTACGAAGTGTCTACTTACTAGTAATAGTCCTTACATTTCAATTTTAGGAGAAAACTACCATGAAACCAACGAAAAGCAAATTGTTACAGATGAACAACAAAGTACTAATTAGAAATGAAGTAGAAACCGATTACAAAGCTGTTGAGAAGATTACAAGAATGGCTTTTTGGAATTTTTATGTTCCTGGATGCAATGAACACTATTTGGTTCATATGATGCGTTCGCACAAAGATTTTATTCCCGCATTAGATTTTGTGATAGAAGTGGACAATAAGCTAATTGGTAACATTATGTACACAAAAGCAAGGCTGGTTGATGAGAAGAAGGAAGAGAAAGAAATCCTTACTTTTGGTCCAATTTCAATTTTGCCAGAGTACCAAAGAATGGGGTATGGTAAATTGCTTATGGAGCATTCATTTAAAAAGGCAACTGCTTTGGGCTACGATACCATTGTAATTTTAGGGAATCCAGCCAATTATGTTAGCAGTGGCTTTAAGAGCAGTAAAAAGTACAGTGTTTGTCTTGAGAACGACCTGTATCCATCTGCATTGATGCTAAAGGAACTGAAGCCAGGAATGTTGGATGTAAAAAAATGGTTTTACTACTATAGCCCTGTAATGGATATAGATGAACAGGAAGCACAACTATTTGATGATAAATTAGAGAAAATGGAAAAGAAATTTCAGCCAAGTCAGGAAGAATTCTATATTCACAGCCAATCTTTCATACAATAAGCTGGCTATAAGTGCTTACTTTCGACTGACCTTGATAAGCATTGCAAGATTAAGATGCATAGAGTTTTTAATTAAATGTTTCATTGCAATAATTTTAGCCTACAAGGCTGAAACAGTATATTGAATTGGATTCAAACTGTTCAGCGAAAAATACGTTTTTATTGGTTGAAAAATTTACAAAATTGTAGGTATCATTGGAAGAGTATGCCCAAACCAAATTACCGTCTGTGGTATCTATTAAAAACATGTTCCCTTTAAAATCACTTATCAAAATGTGCTGGTCCATCATTTTGGATTCGGGTATTTCGATTTCTTCTACATTAGTAATATCTACGAACGTATCGTTAGACCAAAGCACGTTACCAGTTTTAGGATCTAGTTTTTCTATAACAAATTTCCCAACATTTGTCTTATTTATATATCTTCCGATAAGAATTTTTTCGTCGATGGTTGTATGACAAAACTTGATATTCTCTTTTTCCCAAAGTACTTTTTTTGAAAGTGGATCTAACACATGTAGATTTTTCTCGTAATTAGCAGTAAACAAAAGGACGATTGTACCATCTACTGCATATGGTTTTTCGAAACTACTGATTTTCCAGTCAGGCCAAGAATGTTTCGAGATTGATTCACTCGGTTTCTTTGCGTATGAATCTGCATAAGGTTTTAAAGAATTTGATGAATAGGGGTATTCCCAAACCAATTTACCAGATTCTTCTTCTACAAATATAAAAGGTTCATATAAGTTACCGAAGTAACCAATTATCCCATCAATGCTGGTAAATGGTCGATACTCAGCCGTAGGAGTAGACTCTATAAATATATCTTGACGTTTCCAGAGTACTTTACCGTTGGATTTATCTATGGCATAGCAGGAACTATCCTTGCAGGCTAAAAGTATTTTATTATCAACAATAAAAACATCGCTTCTTATTTCTTCATGAGCATTGAAACGCCATACCTCTGAACCATCATTCACGCTTATTGCGAATAAAACACCACTAGAGTTAACGATGTATAAAACACCTTCGATGATTTTTCGTCCTAAGGAAAGCTCAGTTTTATCTTCTAAAGATTTTGTCCAAACGATCTGTTTTTTACTTGGTTGGTACGCTTGTATTTCGAATGTACCATCCTTTTGTTTACTCAACATGAATAGTTTGTCTTGATAATGTAGAAGTATTGAGCTCCAGGACTCTGAAGTATTGTTATACTCTATTTCTCCAGTGGGGACATCAACATGAAATAAATCGTGCTTGTCCAATAACCAAAAGTTATTGTCATAGCAATACCAATCCTGCTGCCGTAATTCATCTTTTAGCGACAATTTCCAATTTAACTCTACATTTTCTTGGTTAATATCAGATTTTGTATAATCTATCCATTCGAAACCGACCTTATCTTCTTTTTCAATTTCTACATTTTGGTATATAGATGGATCTTGAAGCTGATTCTCATTTTTACAACTCGCCAAAGAACCGCATAGGTACAAAATTAAACAAACTCTTACAAGAACAAAAATATTCTTCATGATATAAAACTAGCATCTTCTTCAGCTTTTGGATCTGGACCATAATCATTTTCACCAAGATTACTGTCTGTACACATCCACACTATTATTAGTATCCATCCTACTATTGGAATAAGCGAGATCAAACAAAACCACCCACTACGGTTTGTGTCATGAAGCCTTCTTACTGTTACTGCAATATCTGGAATCAAAACAGCTAAAACAAAGATTAGTCCTATTATAGATGCTGCAGGGGTTACAGATTCTGCATAACTACTACTTGCATAGCTTGATGACATAATGAAAGCTCTGGGAATTAATCCAATAACCCAGTTAACAATATGAAATGTCCAGTATTCTTTTCTTCGAGCTC
>JAGLCW010000096.1 GCA_023146045.1 Caldisericia bacterium | reverse complement strand
GTTCTCGAGAAGCAGTTAGATGACATGAAAGGCTTTGTAATTGGAACAGGACCAAACCCGGTAGTTTATTTACCAGAAACCAAGCAAACCGTTGGAGCATGGTTGAAAAAATCCCATCAATCTGATAGGGAAAAATCTGTTACTTTGTTAGCTCTTGGGGATAATATATTGTGTAAGTTGCAAACAGATTCTTCACAAAAGCAAATTGCAATAATTCATCAAATTGAAGATCCAACAACAATGTTGGCAAGAGAAAGCATAAGGTATCCAAACAGAAAAAAAATCATAGCTGCTAACTTGGATCAAGTTTTTATTGTATTATCAGCTAAATACCCCGTAACTGCATGGGGAATGATTGATAGGATGACCGTTGCTGCCCTGTCTGGTGGATTAAAACCAATAATTATATTTAACAAAATTGACATATTGCCAACAGATTCTGAAGAACTTAATGCGATGAACGAAACAATTAGAGTTTACGAAAAAATATTTCCCCTTCTTAAGGTATCAGCAAAATCAGGGTTAAATCTAGATAAATTGAAAGAAATGCTTAATCATAAAAAATCTATTTTTATTGGACAATCTGGCGTTGGAAAAACAGCACTCGTAAAGTCTTTAACTGGAATAGAATTAAGAACTGGTAGTATAAGCGAGTCGAATAAAAAGGGACAACACACTACGTCTGAATCTGTTATGTATAAACTTGATGAAGATTCATGGCTAGCAGATGTTCCTGGTATCAAACAATTCGGTTTCATTCAAGCAGACGACCCAATACAAGAATTTCCAGAATTATGGGAAGCATCACTAAAGTGTAAATTTACAAATTGTAAACACAATAAAGAACCAGGTTGCATTGTTCAAGAGCACATAAAAGAAGGTTTGATTAATTCTAGAAGACTAGAAAGCTATCAGAAACTAAAAGACGAACTGGAACATGACTATTTTAAAGAGCGAGTAAATCCAGAAGAAAAAAGAGCTCCAAGAGAAAGAATTTTTGGTAGCAAAAAAAAGGCAAATAAACGCTAAGTTTTCAAAAATAAAATGAATATAATAAACAATAAAATGGAAAGGAAAGCTATATGAATAAACCAACAGTTGTTATGGTTGGACTTGGATACATTGGATTGCCAACCGGAGCAGTTATTGCCAGTACTGGGATTACAGTTCATGGTGTAGATGTAAAAGACAGCATTATAGAAACAATAAACCAAGGACATATACACATTGTTGAACCTGGCTTAGAAGATCTAGTAAAAAAAGCAGTCCAAAACAAAATGCTTAGTGCTCATAA
>JAGLCW010000095.1 GCA_023146045.1 Caldisericia bacterium | reverse complement strand
TGTTTTCAGAGCAATAATCGATTCCCTCACAATCATCAGGCAAACCATCTGAGTTCTCAATAACAATATTTTCCCCTTGAGAATTGAACCACACAACGGGGTTCGGTTTTTCATCTTTATTTTTTTTATAATAATCAGACGCAAAGTAAATGATTCCATAAAGATCAAAATCTTGAACATAGATAAAATCTGGTTCATCAATTCTGGAGCCATTGAAGTTATCAAATTGAAATTCAACAGTGTTTAAAATATTACCATCTAAATCCAATTGAATGATAGAATTCGATTTTTGTCCCCAAGAATATACCGTTTTTAGCAGGAATATCTTGTCCTGATACATTTTCATAGTAATTATATTAATATAGTTATCTTCTGTTTGTTCTAACAGCATACCTGGATAGGAGATGACTCTGAGTGAATTCATTGAATCGATAGAAAGTACATGGATTCCATCTTGTGAAGCAATATACAGATTATGGTCAGAATCCAAACACATGGTAGGCTGTACATAGTATTCTTTGTGTGCGTACTCAGAATAGTCCAAATTTTTACCCATTGGAGAAAAACAACTTATGTATCCTTTGGACAGGTTATCGTAAAATGAATATAGATTCTCTATCTTTTCAAAATCAGGTAAAAAATTCTTCTGGCAAGAAACAACATGTTTGTCTATCAGCTCTTTGGTTTCTATATCAAAAACGCTTATTCCAGTTATATCCAGTACATATAGTTTACCATCATACTCTACCGTACTACTAGGTTGTACCAGATCGCCAGCAATAGGACCATAACCGATAATTGTGGATTTGCTCTTTTCATCTGCTACTGTAAAAGAAGAAAAAGAGACTACTAGAAAAAAGCATAAAATACACATGAACAATCGCTTAAGGTTAGTTTTTATTTTCATTTTATTTCTCCCTTTAACAGGTATTTGCACCTTCACACACTCGTGTGGACAAACTTTCAAAATTTCCTCAATCTTTTTCGTATTGCTTTAATCTATATTCAAGGTACGCTTTTCCTTCTTCTTTTGACATATGTGGTTGGCATATGTTAGGTACGAAAACACACCCTCCATAATTTGGTGAAACTTCTACATAAGTTGAAGTGGTATCTTTTGTTTCTTTATTCTCATAGAAAAGGAAAAAGCCTTGTGAATCATCAATGTTGTATGGCATTACATATGAAGGAATATACCCTTCTTTTGGTGGGTCAACCAATTTTACAACCTTTTGAGTTTTTGAATTGATTATTTGAATAGGCATATATTTTTCATCTTTTTCTTTGAAATTATTCCAAAGAAGGAGATATTGAGAAGAAGGAATTACTGACATAAGAAATGAGCTAAAGTTATTTGCTTTATCTTCAATAATTACTCTTGTATTAATAAGGGTTACTTCTTGATTGATGATTTCAAATGTATCCAATGTATTTTCGTATGATAGGACATATAGTAATGATTCTTTATTTGATGCAAGATTTATAAAATGATTTGCTTCTTTTGTTTCAGAATACAGTTTTTGAAACATTGGTTTATTGTTTTTCTGTAATAAAGAGTCAATAATATAGATAGAAAGTGTACATTTTCCTTCACTAGATTTCAGAACAACAAGATATTTGTCATCCAACACTTCTACGCTATACATTCCTTGAGTATCAAAAAGTACATTGTCTTCATCGTTAGAATGAAGAGTGACTGTACTTTGAATACTTGAACAACCGAGTATGTCAGGACCATCCGCTGTTTCAAGAAAAGGGGCAAAAACAAATGTACCAGCTATTTCTAAAATATTTGGATCTGTAAATTCAAGAGTAACAAGGTCATTGCCAATGTAGTCAAAATCAAATACGTGATTTTTTTGCATTTCTTCGGAAAGCAATGATCCAACTGTTTTTAAGTAATAGTTATTTTTTTCTTTACTTGCTTTCATTGTGAATATTTGATTGGAACGATAATTTAATGCTTGGAATGAAGAATCGTGTTGAATGTTATTTATGCATCTGTGAAAACTTGTTCCTTCTAATGATCCTTGTACGCAAACTCTATTAAATGATTCTACTTTTGCAGATTTGTTACATCCAGTTAAACTAAAAACAGTCAAGCATATTGTTGTAGCAATAAAAAAACTAACAGCTTTTTTGAATAAATTTTGTTTCATTAAAACCTCCTTGTGTTTTTAATACTCTTGACTAAAAATCACTTTTCACTTTTAATTTCGATTAGCTCATTTATCTCTTTTATTTTTGTCATGTCAAGAATCATACAGCAAAACATTATCCACACAAGAAATTATTATTACCATTTTTTTTGAGATGGTCTAAAC
>JAGLCW010000094.1 GCA_023146045.1 Caldisericia bacterium | reverse complement strand
GTATGCATAATTTCTGTAAGTTTCATGATTTGAGTATCTTCACTTACTTTTTGCTGGTATCTATTTTTTCTCTCATAGTTGCATAAAACAGACTGAAGATACTCATTTTGCATTTTACACTTATACAGGAGAGCTTTATTGTTTTGCTTTTCTAATGCCTTTTCAATAATAAATTTTCTCTCTGCAAATGAAACAGAAAACTCCATCCAGAAATCAATATACTTTCCTTTTAATAACCAGTTTAAAACACTTTCATTTTTCTCTGATTGAACAAAAATTATAGCTGTTTTCTCAAAAATTTGTGTATTTTCTAATTGATTAAGAAATTCTAAATACTCCTCTTTTGTAAATTCATCAGAAATGAATATTATGTTTGGTTTTTCAGATAGAACAATTTCGGCACACATGGAAATATTCAATGAACCTGTCAAAGATAATGATTCAATAATATTCAAATTGTCTAATAAAGACTTCAATACAATTTTTGAGTTTGCAAATATATAACCTTTTTTCATTTTTTCATTATACAAAGATCATCTAAAAAAAGTAAAATTAATGTGCACTAAAATCAACTACATTAACTTTTTTGTTAAATTAGTATTTATTTAAGGCTAAAATTTCTCTTTACTATTAGTTAGTGGTACAACTTTAGTTTGAACGAAATTGGTATAATGCATATACTTATATTATGGAAACTAGATATGCTTTAAGTGTAGAGAGTCCACAGATGTTTTTAAAGGAATCTCATTATGAATAGAATTGTATATTTTCTTGTAATATTTCTTTCGTTGAATTTTTTAGTTCCTTCATTGCATGCAGAAACAAAAGGGAAAGTGCTAGGAAAAATATGGACTCTTGGTTTTTTTGAGGTTTCTGCAGGAATTGCTGGAAATAGCAAGTTTACGTATGTTGCAGACACAAACAACGCTCAGATACAGGTGTTTGATGAAAATCAAAAACCTGTATTCCATTTTGGTGGATATGGCACAAAAAAAGGACAGTTTGTTTCTATTCAAGGAATACAATCAACAAACAATGAAGTTTACATATCTTCAATTAACGATTACCAGAAAAAGATTGGGAAGATTCAAGTATTCTCAGACACTGGAATATACAGTAGAACATTTAAGGCTCCAAAACTTCGATCAGATTTTATCAGAACGTCCCCTCTCCTTAATGGCAATATTTACGCGATAACTGAAAAAACCCTTTGTGTATTCAGAAATCTTGGAAATATAGTTAATGAATTTTCTGAACTAAATGGCACACCATTTATTGACTTAAAAGACATAGCAGCAACAGACAGCCACATACTTATTATTGACAGTCAAAGGAGAGGCTTTACTATGGCTAATCCAGACCTCTCAAAATCAGAGACGTTTGGAGAGGAGTTTATTTCTATACCAGTGGCAATAGAGTCTTCAAGTGATAGAATTTTTGTAGCCGACACCAAAGGTAATTTGTCAATTTTTTCTCTTTCTGGGAAATATATTTCTTCTATACAAATTGATTCTGATGTTCTTATCAATGGTCTCCTTTACATAGAAGAGAACGCTCTATTAGCAACAACGTCAAAACCTCACTCCATACTGAAAATATCAATATCTACATCTGAAGTATCTACACTAGATATTCTTCCTAGTAAGAATATAGAACTTCATTGGCCAGCAAAATTTTGTTTAAACTCTAGGGGAACTCTTTTCACCAATGATGACCACAACAAAGGGATAAAATGTATAAATAGCAACACGAATGAATTTATATCACATATTGGACTCATAGAACAAGAACCAGAAAAAGTCTTTATTAACCCTTTAGATTTAACATGTTCCGAAAACAATAAACTTTATGTTATTGATCAAAATGCAACAAAAAAAATATATTGTATTGAAGACAACACTATAAACGTATTTTTTGAAGGATTAAACAGTAGATTCACACAATTGCAAACATATAAACAAGAAATTATTGCATTAGATTGGTACAACCAAGCTTTACTTTTTATAAGCAAAAATGGTGATCTTAATCACTCCTTAAAACTCCCTGTTTCGAAAAACCATTTCATTGGGTTTGCTTTTTTTGAAAATGACTTGTACATAGTTGACCAATCAGGGCTTGTTACGGTATTGGATAGTATTTCTGAAAAAGAAATTAGATCATTCAACCTTGATCATTTTGATAAATCCTCTTCAACTCAACTTTTTTTCATCCCACACTTAGACAGAATAGTCTTATCAGACAGAGATAATTGCTGTATCAACATTTATAACAACAAAAATGGTAAATTATTCTCAACTTTTGGTCATATTGGTGGTCCAAACACATATGTTCAGGATAGCAATTCTCAAATTGATTTATGGTTTGAGATTGGTTCTTTTTTGTTTCCAGAAAAAATTCAAAAACACAACAATAGTTTATTCATAGCTGATTCTGGAAATCAACGCATTCAATCTATCCCTTTCAAGAATTTTCTTATTACAGTAATTACACTTCAAATCGGTAACTCAACTGCCTATGTTAATGGAGAAATACATTCTTTAGATGCGGAACCTTTTATCAACGAGGGCAGAACAATGGTTCCGCTAAGATTCATCTCAGAATCTTTTAAGGCAAAAGTTTTATGGAACAATACAATTCAAGAAATTACGATACTAGATAATGGTGTCAAAATTATCTTAAAAATTGGTTCCAGGGATATGTTTGTAAACCAGAAAAAAATATTGTTAGATAGCCCACCGCTCATTCAAAAAAATAGAACATTTGTTCCAATACGGGCTATTTCTGAGGCGTTACATGCTGTAATTGAGTGGGATGCAGTAGAACAAATTGTAACAGTAAGGAGGCTTTAGTATGTTTGATTGGGAACGAGTCTTAAAAACGATCACCAGTCTTTACGGAATTAGTGGAGAAGAGCTATCTGTAGCTAATTGGATACAGAAAGAGATTAGTCCATTCGTTCAAAAAACCTATATCAATACTTTAGGAAGTTTGGTAGCCATAAAAGAAGGGGTAGGGAAAATAAAAGGTAAACTAATGATCTCTACACACATTGATGAAATTGGTTTTGTTGTTGGAGCAATTCTAGATGGAGGTTTT
Organism: Caldisericia bacterium; assembly: GCA_023146045.1. Lineage (GTDB taxonomy): Bacteria > Caldisericota > Caldisericia > UBA6126 > UBA6126 > JAGLCW01. The sequence goes on along the minus strand of JAGLCW010000094.1, from coordinate 64,121 downwards.
TTGAAAGTCGAACCACGTGGTGGTGTTGATCCAAAAATTCTTCAAGCGCAAGAATGCCTTGTTAGAAGTATCAATGGTGAAATGTTACCATCGGTATTTTCTACAGTTCCTCCTCATTTAATAAAACCAGAAGAGAGAAATAAGGTTGCAAGTTATGATACTCTAATTCTTGATACGGGGTTATCCGAAGAAGATGTTAAAAAAAGAATTAGGATTGGCTCACCAATAGTTTTCAAAGCACCTTTTATCTCTTTACTTAATAACAGATTCTCATCAAAAACGTTAGATGATAGAGCATGTGCTACAATTAGCATAGCTACCATTAAAGAACTAACAAAAATATATCACGAATGGGACATTTACTTTGTTTTTTCAACTCAAGAAGAAGTAGGGTTAAAGGGTGCCGGAACAAGTGCTTGGGAAATTAATCCCGATGTTGCGATAGCCATGGATGTTGGGTTTGCTTCACAAGAAGGCTACGTGGGTCTATCGCTTGGAGAAGGACCAGGACTAGCAGTTGGTCCAAATTTTACACCAAAAATTGTTAAAGACATTAGAGATGTTGCCAAAAATGAATCAATACCGCTACCCATTGAACCTTCTGCTAGACCTGGTGGTACAGATGCTGGAGCCATACAAGTTTCTAGAGGTGGCGTTCCTACGGCATTAATCTCTATTCCGATAAAATACATGCACACACCAATTGAATTGCTGGATTTAAAGGATTGTAAATATACTGTAAGAATATTAACGGAATACATAAAGAATCTAGATACAGAATATCTGGAGGGTTTAAAATGGTCTTAAAAGAATTATGCAATCTATATGGTGTTAGTGGTAATGAAGGTGAAGTAAGAAATTTCATACGAAATGAAATAAAAGATTATGTTGATGAAATAAAAGTAGATTGCCTTGGGAATTTGATGGTTAAAAAGCGTGGACGCAACTGCTCGAAACAAATTATGTTTCTCGCACATATGGATGAAGTTGGTTTAATGGTAGAAAAAATTGAGAAAAATGGAACCATTAAATTTCAATCCGTTGGTGGAATTTTACCATCTATTTTTCCAGCAACAAACGTAAAAATTCTTGGGAAAGAAACACTAAGCGGGGTCATTGGAATACAACCAATACACTTGCAAAAGTCTGTACTGAGCCCTATAAAAATGGATTCTCTTTACATTGACTGTGGAGCTAATTCTGATACAGAGTTAAATGGTAAAATTGAAATTGGAGATTACATAACATTCATAACTAAATTTTCTCAACTTGGAGATCTTTGGGAAGGGAAAGCATTTGACGATCGCGTTGGTTGCTCAATAATGATTGATATATTGAAAGAAAATATTACTCCAGAATTTGACACATGGTTTGTCTTTGCCACTCAAGAAGAAGTAGGTCTAAGGGGTAGCATAACGGCATCTTACCATATCAAACCAGACTTTGCTCTTGTACTTGAAGGAACTACTGCATGTGACATCCCTTTAGTGGAACGCAATAGGTATACAACTCAATTGGGAAAAGGACCTGCGATAAGCATCGCACACAACGGATTAGTTTTTGGGAAAAAAGTTTTTACTTTTTTAAAGAATATTGCAGAACAAAAACAAATCCCATTCCAGGTAAAAGAAAAAATCTCTGGTGGGAACGATGCTACAAGAATTGCAAAAGCTGAAAAAGGTACTTTTGTTGGTTCTGTTTCTGTGCCTGTTAGATACATACATTCACCTACCAGCGTAATGCATCCTGAAGATTATATTAATACACAAAAACTAGCTATGGGTATTTTTAATAATAGCCAGAATTTTTTTAATCAATAAAGGAGGAGACAATGCAAGATATTATTAAAAGACTTGTTGAAACTTCATCTCCAAGCGGGAGAGAGGAAAATATTCAGAAAATTATTTTAGAGTACATTAAACCCTATGTTGATGATTACCACATTGATTCATTGGGTAACTTGATTGCTCATAAAAAAGGTAATGGGAAAAAACTTCTTTTTGATGCTCATGCGGATGAAATTGGATTTGTAGCCACTTATATAGATGATAATGGTTTTATTCACATAGAACCATTGGGTGGTCATTTGCCTGTAAATTTACCACATCAAAGAATTAGATTTGAGTATGGAACAAAAGGAACTATTGGGTATGAATCAGAAATTCTAATGAAGCAAGCCTCTGACAGAAAAGAAGTTAGTTTTGATACGCTGTTTGTTGACATCGGTGCTAGAACACGCAACGAAGCACTTTCTAAAATTAGAATTGGTGAAACTGCTACATATGATTCTTCCTTTGTTGATATGGGTAACAGGTACATGTCAAAGGCTATGGACGATAGAATAGCTTGTGCAATACTAATCAACGTCATTCAAACATTAAAATCTAACCACCATGACTTATATTTTGTTTTTGCTACACAGGAAGAAGTTGGTTTAGTTGGCAGCAAAGCAGCAGCATATGGAATTGAACCAGATTATGGAATTGCTTTAGATGTAACAGCTACAGGATTTAGAGATACACCAAAAGGCGCAAAACGTATACCTATGAAATTAGGAAGCGGGCCAGCAATAAAAATCCAAGACAGAAGCATGATAGCAGATCATAGGCTTAATCAATGGATACAAAACATTGCCGAAGAAAGCCATATCCCATATCAATTTGAGGTTCTTGCATTTGGAGGAACAAATGCTGGAGTAATTCAAACAACCAAATCTGGTGTGATAACAACTTGTATCTCAATCCCTACAAGATACCTGCATTCAGCCAGTGAAGTTGTTGATGTATTTGATGTACGTCACACGGCACAGTTAATGAAAACAATCGCAGAAAAAGAAATTTCTATTTAGACGTCAAATTAACCAGGAAGTATTCTAAAATAATACTTCCTGGTATTTTTATATCTATGAAAAACATTAATTTTTGCATAAAAAAGACCAGCTACATTTTTAGAACGTCTATAGTTAATTTTTTTAAGGATGGTTGCTTAATAAAAGCAGCAGGACTTTCTTGGATCCTTTTTTTAACAATAATCCCAATAGTTATTCTTATAATATCAATAGCAGGTAGGATTCTCCCGGCAGGAGAAAGTATTGTTAGATTTACAGATTTGTTTTTTAATTTTGTTGATCAATTTTCTCCAACACAGATAAGTAGCTTCCAGTCGGTTATAGACAATGCTTTCAAATCTTCCTACACATCTTCAATCGTCGCATTACTTGTAATGCTATGGTCATTGTTTGTGTTTTATTCTTGGATAGAATCTATTTTCAGCATCATTTGGAGAGTTAGAATAAAACAAAGAAATTTTCTTCTAAATAAATTGCGTGGGTTTGGGATAATGTTTTTGATGATTTTATTTCTAGTGTTTTCTCTATTTGTATACAACACACTTCAGTTACTTATTCAATTTGTTGACACTTCAACTATCTTAAAATTACCTCAGCAAACTTCAAGAATTATTCTTTATGTATTGAATCTCGTTTTGGCAGGTTTTGCTTTTTTCACATTTTTTAAATGGATTTCTCCAAAAAAAGTAAATACAAAAGCTGCTTTTTTTTCAGCCTTATTGTCACTATCTATTGAGCTATTTGCTTTATTCTTTTATCAAATCTATTTAGAATATTTTTCAAAAGCGAGCTTTATATATGGTTCAATGTTCTCTATCATAATAATTTTTGTTTGGATGGATTACACAATGATAACCTTACTTTTTGGATGTGAGTTTTGCAAAACACTCCATCAATCTATAAATTAGGAGCATTTATGAATACGCCTATCCTTAGCATTAACATTGAGAAATTAACACACAATCTATCTGTTGTGAACTCGCTTTGTGTTAAAAGTAATGTCAAACTAACCCCTGTAACAAAAGTCATCATGGGTGATCCAGTAATCTGCAGCAAGTATGCCGAGATAACCAGTTCTTTGGCTGACTCTAGAGTTTCTGATATTGTTAGAATGAAAAATCACTCAATCAATGCTGAGTTCATGCTAATAAGAAGTCCTTCGTTACAAAACATAGATCAAGTAGTAGATATTTGTGATATCAGTTTGAATACTGAAATCAACGTGCTTTCTGCACTTAACGACTATTGCATAAAAACAAAAACAACACACAAGGTTATTTTAATGGTTGAGATTGGGGATTTAAGAGAGGGAATAATGATAGATGATTTCCCAAGATTTTTAGAACTTTGTACTAAACTTAAGGCTTTAGATTTTGTTGGTGTAGGATGTAATGCCACATGCTTTGCAGGTTTAATACCAACAGTGGATAATTTAAAAACATTACAGGCTGCTGCTGAATACTTTAAAAAATATTTTCACAAGCATCCCGAGTACATCTCTGGTGGAGGATCTAATTTAATGCCTCTTTTAGAGAATAGCTCTTTGCCAAGTTTTATAAACCACGTGCGTGTTGGAGAAACAATTGTAATGGGCGTAGATGCAATAAATAAAAACAGCGTTGGTGATTGCTACCAGGATTGTTTTACTCTTACTGGTGAGATAATTGAATTAAAGATAAAACCTACATTACCGAAAAAACCTTTAACAAAAAATGCATTTGGCGAAACACCTTTTTTTGAAGATAAAGGATTGCGAAAAAGAGCAATCGTGAACATTGGAAGACTGGATACGGATATTTTTGGGCTAACTCCAACATTGAATGGGCTATCAATACTTGGAGCATCCTCTGATCATCTTCTATTAGATGTTGAAGAGTCAAGTACAAACCTAAATGTAGGTGATACCATTTCATTCCGCTTAAACTACTCCGCCTTATTATACTCTATGAGCTCTGAGTATGTTCACAAAAAATACATTAAATGTCAACAAGATAGTTAATCATATGCTGCATAAAAAGTTTCGTAGTTTGCACTAATGGGATTGCCACGCCAATTATTGCAATAACAAAAACTGCTAGAATTAATGCGTACTCTAGAATCACTTGACCAGATTCATCAGATACAAACCATTCAAGCTTAGATCCTTCAATAACATTCTTCTCTTTCATTCTATTCTTTGGAAACTCAATTGTTGCGTAGGAATTGCAATTTACAATTCTTCCTGGAGCCATTGAAGAAATAATTTTCTTAACATATTTATTCTTGTCCAGAAAAACTACATCTATGTCAAACTTCATTCCATAAGTATGTATAGATGAAGCATGATAAAAAATATAAGCCTCTTCTTCGCCAATTGCTTTTCTTCCCAGAAGTCCTTTCATTTTCAATAAAGGATTTCTAAGAATAACTGCTCTTTGAGAAACAATATCTCCATTTTCTTTGTTTATTTTGTACTTCTTCATTTTTCAACCTTTAATGATGTTGAGGTCACAGAAATGTTTATTGGGTCTGTTAACGGAAAATTTGGTCCTATGTAGTCAACTCTTACAGAATAAACCGTGTAGTACAAATCATGTACTTCTTCTTCCCATGAAATTGTAAATCTATCCGAATCGCTTGTGTATATGGGGAATATTAGATTACTCTCATAAAAACTTACAATATCATTGATCCTTTGAGTAGTATTTGCACTATTGTTTTCGATTTCAGAAAGACTTAACACGGTAGCAACATTTGTAGCTAAATGTTGAATATTTGTTCTGTAATAATAGCCGTATGATAAAGAAATGAAGACCATTATTATCAACAACACCAAAGATAGCAAAAATGCTGTTTCTATTATTGATTGACCAGTCTCATCGTGTATAAATCTATTTGCCAATGTAGTTTTAGAATCCATCGACATACACTGCTCTTTCTCTTATTACAGAGTATTGATCGATTTGATCAACTGCATCATCTTCTAAGGTAAGAGTAAGGAAGTATTTTGGAATTAGCCCATTGCTCATCTGAACCTGCGCTTTAATCAATGGTGCATCTGTGTTTTTTGCAGTAACAACTCTTGTTTGATATTGATTAAGCATTGGCATGCCTTGCACTTGATTTGTTAACTGAGTTGAAACGCTGCCGTTCATTGCCATAGCCCTAGCAACTCTGTTTGTTTCATAAGTAATGAGCAAAGCGTCAGCTGACCTAAAAATTATCACTAATGCAAAAAAAGTTAGTAAAAACGAAAAAGGAAATAGCAATGCAAATTCTAATGTTGTTGAGCCTTTTTCGTTTTTATACTTTTTACTAATCATATAAACAGTGGTACCTCTAGTATTTCTGCAATGTACAATAAACGAAAGCCAACTGCAATCAAAGTTCCAATGCCAATTGAGACACCATACGGAACAGTCATTTTTCCATAATCTTTTAAACTTGCTGCATTCCCAGAAAAAATAAGTGTATAAAGCAAAGGAAAAAATAAAATTATAGCAACAATTAGACCTACAAATGAAGTGAAAATTATTGAATTGACAGTCATTTGCCATCCGACTAATGACCCTATAGCTCCCATTAATTTTACATCTCCTGCTCCCATGTTTTTACCTTTTCCAACAATATAGAAAACAAAGAAAAATCCAAATCCTATTATCAAACCATATAGTGAATTTAAGAGTCCATTTAATGGATTCAAACCGCTTAATTTAAAAAACAAAGGATTAATCGTAATTCCTAGTAAAAAAGCTGGCAACGTTACGGCATTCAATATCTTCCTGGTTTTAATATCTGTTATTACAGAAACAATACAGACTACCACTACAATACTAAACACTATTAGTACATAGACTAATGGCAATTGATACATCATGGAATTAAACTCCTTGTAATTGATAATTTTCTCTTTGGGCTCTTTTCTTGTTCTGCTTCAAAAGTTGCATAAATCTGAAATTGGTTTACCCCTGGCTCAATTGGTATCATTTCATTAATAATCCCTGTTTGATCTACTTCTATGGTTTGCAGATATATCATTTTCCCGTTCTCAACTTTATACATTTTTATAAATGAATTCGCCGTTGCTGTTCCGGTTAAGTTGCCTACAGGGTTAATTGTAGTTTCTTGTGAAAATGCAGCATTTACAAATATCCCGGTGTACTCAATTTTCTTTTCAACAATAATGCTAAGCCCTAATGAATCTTCTAGTGTAAACTGAATTGGGTTTGTTTTATTTGAAACAGATATGTTCTCAAAATAGAATTCTCCAGTTTCTTCATTCATTACACCAATTAATTCCTTATTATCTAGCATTGCTTTGACTTTAATATTTGGAGTTACCCTTCCTCTAATTGCAATTTTTTTACTATTTTGTGAGTAGAGTATCCCGTCTTCATTAGCCTCTTCAATGAAAAAAGTAACATACTTTGTTGCAATAAAATTGTTATTTTTTTGACCGTTGTTTGCAACAACTACTATATGATATTTTACTAGTTCTCCCTCAGGCAAGTCTAGTCTAGCGAACCAAGCTATCTTTGAGCTACTTGTTTGAAAAAATTCTTCCGCGTATTTAAGTTGAGAAGGAGTTTCGATTGCTCCTTCTTGGTATTCTAATCCTTTTTCTTTCGTAAAGTAATCTTCGCTTATCTGGATTTCGTAAACAGGATACTCTTCTGTATTAACGAATACATTAACGCCTGGAGTTACTTGATAGTAAATAAATTTTGTTAGTGTTAATCCCATTCCAAGCTCTTTTTTTTCTTGTTTTGGTAAAAGCACCGATCCGAGTATTATCATAAGCATAGCTGGCAAGATGAACATAACAAGAGGGAACAACATTTTTGTTGGGGCAGTTGCTATTTCTTTTTCTACATTAATTTTTCTTTTACCGCGTAATTCTTCTGCTTGACTCATTATTACGGGTCTTAATGGAGTCCCCAATCGTTCCCCTTGAATAATTGATACTAAAAAACTCCTAAACTCTGGAGAACCATTTCTATCTAAAAGATGTTGAAAAGCATCAACTCTACCAACTCCTACCTGAACGTCATTGATGAATATATCAAATTCATCTGCTAAAATTGTTGAATTTCTTTTTGAATACTCTTCTACAGCTAACTGGAAATTCATTCCTGCAGCTAGACAAAGAGCAATAAAATCCATAGCATTTGGTAGTTCAAGGGATATCTTTTTTGCTCTAGTTTGTAACAATCCCATAATAAAAAGATCTGGATAAAAAAACCCCACTACTCCAGAAATAACAGCATAAAGATAGTAATTTGGGTTTTCGTTGCCCGTTGCAACTATAAACATTAAAAAAAGAAATGTGACTGCACAGAATAGCTTCAGCTTATTGAAGTCATCGGTATCAAAATCAAACGGTCTTCCAGCTTTTTCTAGTTTATCGCTCGTAGCCTTATTTACTTCTTCAGTTTTTTTTGTAGCAATTTTTCCAAAAACTGGAAAGATTTTATAGAAAGGCTTTGAAAGATTATTCAAAAGTTGTATTATAAAATTTGGAGATTTCTTTCGTTTCCTTTTCCTATCTTCCATGCCGAATAATAAATCCGTTGAGCGTTTTTTCCTATCTTTATTTGCATATAAAAGACGCACAAGTAAGTAAAAAATCAACATGACAAATATTACAACAATTAATGTATATTCTATAGAATTCATTACACATCAACCTTTGTTATTTTATCATTAATAAACAATCCAGTAGCCTGCATAAGTATGGCGAATATAAGCAATAGAATGCCTTTTAATGTATTCGTTAAAGAATCATAACCAGACGAAACAAGAAGCATTAACATTACATAAGGAAGAAGAGCGACAATTGCAGATGATAACCTTGTTTGAGCCGTTCCAACTGCAATACTTCCTTTAAGTTTTACTCGCTCCTTCAGAATATTTTTCAATTCTCCAAGAAAAGGAACAACATTACCGCCTATTTGTTCCTGTAAAACCATTGAAGATACAAATAGTTTTACTTCAGGATTAGGATACTTTTTAAGCAAATCTTCTAAAGAGGTAGAAAGAGTTAATCCAACCCTATAATTCAAATGTATTCTAGAGAATTCACTTTTAGTTGGCTCTGGCATAGAAATAGATACAAACTCAAAAGCTTGATCAAGTGAAAATCCTGCTTTTAAAGAATTTGCAACAGCAGACAATGTATCTGGTAGTTGATTCACAAACTTATTTTCCTTTTCTGTTTTTTTGATTTGCAAAAACATCAAAAACCCTGCAGCAGCAATTCCAGAAAACAATATACCCATTATGATATTGTGATACATAATATAAAACACTACGAATACACATGCTAACCCGCCAACTATCATTAATGCCAATGCAAAAGTACTGATTGTTGTTTGAAAAATATCTGACAACGATCCTTCTTTTACGCTAACGTTTTTATTACCCTCATTTATGGTATTTTTTCTCTTTTTCGATTGATAATAAGGACTAAACAAATCATCTTTTTTATTTTGTCTACTACTGTTCCCTGTTTTCATCCGTTACTCCAAGCTTTCTCATCAACTTCTGCATTGATACACTTTTATTTTCCTGTATCGAGTTTTCTTTTGAAGCTTCTTTCTTATTTTTTTTCGGTTTAGCAATTTCTGTAGCTTCAATTTTATTTCTAATTCTCTTGCCAAAAGACCCTTCTGCGTAATGTCCCTTAATTTTTCCATTTTCGTCTCTGCCGTCAATTTCAAAATTGAATATTGGATTTAAAACAACTTGTTTGTTTTCAAAAGATGCCAATTCAGATATTGTTGTAATTCTCCTTGATCCATCTGGGAAACGAGCAGTCTGTATTACGCATTCTATTGCACTAAATATCATTTCTTGCAAAATATGTACAGGCATATCCATCCCAGCCATGTATACCATTGAAGTTAATCTAGATATAACATCTTTCGGTGTATTTGCATGAACTGTAGTCAAAGAGCCATCATGCCCTGTATTCATAGCTTGAAGCATATCAAATGCTTCTTTCCCTCTGACTTCACCAACAATGATTCTATCTGGCCTCATTCTTAGGCAGTTTATGACAAGATCTTTAATAGTAACCCGCCCTTCGCCTTCAATGTTTGGAGGTCTTGCTTCTAGTGAAACAACATGCGGCTGCTTTAATTTTAACTCTATTGAATCTTCAACTGTGATAATTCTCTCAAACCTTGGGATAGATGTAGAGCAAACATTTAGCAACGTTGTTTTGCCAGATCCAGTGCCGCCTGAGATAATTATATTTGCTCGAGCCTTAACAATTCTATCAATAAACGTAGCCATTTTTTTTGTCATTGAGCCGTAATCAATAAGACTATCGTAGCTTAAGATTGTATCTTTAAACTTTCTTATTGTTAATGATGGGCTTTTTACAGCTATTGGTGGAATAACAGCATTAACTCGACTACCATCTGGCAGTCTGGCGTCAACCAACGGGCTAGATTCGTCTATTCTCCTACCAAGAGGGCTAACAATTCTATCAATAATTTGTATAATTTGGGCCTTTGATTCAAATATAACATCAGATTTGAATAGCTTGCCGTCTCGTTCTATGTATACCTGATCTGGAGCATTTATCATAATCTCTGAAATGCTTTCATCTTCTAACAATGGTTGAATATGCCCAAACCCAAATATTTCATTCAACAAACGGTTGATTATTTGTTCTTGGTATTCTATCGGTAAAACTCTTCTTGATGCTTGAATAGTTTGGAGACAGATGTTACGAATTTTCCCTTTTATCTGATCAGGATTTTCTTGCTTCTCGCGTAATATATCTGCAGGAGTTATTGATTCAAAAACATTGTTCCTAATTGTTTTATAAAAATCTTCAGCATTATCTGAGTTTGGCATTAGTTATTGCTCTCCCATTCAAGGATCTTCTCTGCAAAATCCATGATATCTTTTCTTAAAACACCTTTTTTGGTAACAGCTGGATACATGTCGTTAAGCGAAGAAATAGCTATTTTATTATCTTCTCTTATGCTACAAAATATGGGGTACGGAAGAATTTTCTGAAGTATTGTGTTAATTTTTTGATCTACCTTTTTAGGTCTTTTGTTGTATATTATCTCTGGTGGACTGCTAATTTTTAACCACTGGAACTCTTTTAAGTAATTTACTAATCTAAATAAAGATGGGATTTCTGGAGTAAAAACAATAAATATTTTATCTGACTGTTCAAGTATTATTTTTGTGATATCGTCCACTCCAGGATCCATATCAATAATAATGAAATCATATATCAATTTTAAAACCCTTATTGTTTTACGTAATTTTGCCTCATCAATTTCTGCCATTCTATCTGCTGAACCAGGCGAAACAACAATATCAAAATTTGGATAAATCTCACTTCTTTGTACAATACTACTTATTCTCTCTGGGGATAACTCATCTGCAATCAATAATAAATCTAAAGTAGACTGAGTTTTTTCTGGGCTGATGTTCGTGATAGCTCTTTGATCTCCGTAAGGAAGACCTAGGTCCATAAGCAAGACTTTGTACGATTCCGTTAGATTCGCTAACACTAAGGCAAGATTGACAGATAGTAAAGATTTACCAACTCCCCCTTTTGCAGAAGTGAAACATAACAGTTTACCCATTTTCTTGGAGTTTAAGCCAAAATTTTGGATTTTTCTATCTTTAAAGCTAGATATAAAAGCGTTCATAGCTAGTTGAGTAAGAATTTTATGGTCTAAAGGTCGTGTTATAACATTTCTTGTTGCTGTTTTGACAATTTTCCTTATGTCAATTAAATCACTTGAGTCAATTATTAGAAGTACCGCTGTTGATGGGTATTTAATAATAGCTTCTTCAAGAAAATTTATCATATTTATGTTTTTTAAGTGATAGTCCAATATTAAAATATCGGGTGACAATAGTCTTATTTTCTCATCTAGCAAAAACCCATCTGATAAAAAATCTTCTATGCGAAATAGAGTATTATCCTCAAAGTCTTTTCGGATCTCCTCGTATTCTTCGTTTTTTTCTAAAGCAAATAGAATAGTTAACTGATTTTGTGTGCTTAACTTTCTTCCCATTCTTTTTAATCTTCTTTACTTTTTAACAAACTAATAAGGAATTGCTTCTCGGCATTATATTCTAGAGTGATTTTAAAATTCATTTTTAAACTTAGAAAATCAGCTGCCAGATATGCGGTATCGTTTATTTCTAAAATAGGATTGTATTCTCGTTCTAGATTTCCGTCAACTGAATACTGTTGTGTGGTCAGATAAAATTTATACTCATGGCTGTCAATATCTGTAATAGTTATACACTCTGTCTCGGTATCATACTCGATTTTACCTCCGAGGCTATCTACTAAAAACCTTATTGGGATATATACGCTTTCATCGTTTAACGCCGCATTTGGTTCAATTGTTTTCTCCTCATGCTTGTTAACACTGTAAGTGGCATTAGAATAATTCAAAACTATTTGTTTAATTGCTTTATAGTTATATGCAATAACATATTTCGTTTCACTTAGAATTTTATCTTCAGGATCCATACAGATTAGCGAAAAAGCCACCGTGCTGCTTCGAATTTGATTTGATGTATACATCATAATCTCAAAAGTCCCTTTGCTGTCTGGTAAAGAAACACTATATTCAATTTCCTTTGGTAAATCCACTAGGTCAAAATAATTTCCTTCGGAATAATCAAGTTGCTTTAATTCTATTTCGAGAGGTATCATCGGGATTAGTGTTGTTTCAGCTGAACTATTTGGCGATACCCATTCTATTCGGTTAGTGTTGTTTGCGTGAGTTTCTTCGTTGACGCCTGTAGCAGGCTTTTTGAAATAATAAATCGCAAAGATAGTGCAAAATGCTGCAACCAATAAAGCTATTATCAGTAAAGGATTGCTTTTCTTTTTGTTAGATTTATTTTTTCCATTGCTTCTAACAACTTTCTTGTTCTTTGGAGCTTTAACTTCAAATTTTGGAGAGCTTATCTGGTTCTTCTTTTCTGTTTTCTTTTTTTTCTGAGTTGCTTCGTATACTTCATTCTCTTTGGAAATTCCTATATCTCTCTTTTTTGTTTCTGTTTGCAGGTCGTTGTTAATTATTTTTCTTATATTTACTTTGTTGTCTTTTTCTTTTTTTTCTGATCTACTTAACGGCTTTTTTATTGAGAATTGCTGTTTTTTTGTATTTCTGCTAGTTTGAATATTCCTATAAATACCTGTGTCACTTAGAACATTTACTCTATTTTCTGTATCTTTTTCTATTCCAGTTTGTTTTTCATTCTCATTCATGTCGCCAGTAATGGCATCAATTTTTACTTCTTTACCTGTAAAGCTTTCTAAAAAACTCTTTAATGATCCAGCCATCTCAGGAGCAGTTGGGAATCTTTGCTCTGGCTGCTTTGAAAGTGCCCTTAAAACAATTCGTTGCAGTTTCAATGGAATACCTTTTTGCGCATCTTCAGGAAATCTTGGTACACGTTTCAAATGCATATCCATAACTTCAACTGGCAATGGTGAATCAAAAGGCGGCACACCAGTTAACATTTCAAACATTAATATTCCAACTGCGTATATATCTGTTCTTACATCTGAATGAGATTGAATTATCTGTTCTGGTGCTGTATATTGGACAACACCAAGAAATTCTCCACTAGAGACCGACGATGCATCTTCAACTCTAGTAAAACCTAAGCTGCTTATTCTTGTTCTGCCTTCTTTTGGAACAATAACTACGTCTGAGTTTAGATCACGGTGAACGATACCCTTGTTGTGTAAGTACGATAATGCATCTAAAACATCCATTGCAATCATTACGCTACGTTTAATAGACAATTTTTCTCTTTTAAGTAAATTTTTAATCGTATAGCCATCTACATATTCTCTGATTACAAAATTCACACCATTGTCTTCTATAACATCAATAAATTTAACAAACCCAGGGTGGTTTATTTTTTTCATTGTTTGAATCTCTTTGTCAATTCTTGTTTTGAAAGTAGGCCTTGATTCATTTGGTAACTGTATTGTTACGGGAGACTCTTTAACTAAATCAACACCATAGTACAATCTACTTAAAATTCTTCTTAGAATTAACTTTTGAATTCTATACCTATGTTTTATTTCTCTTCCAATAAACGGATCTGAAATATCCACTGGTGGAAATGAATCTACGTTACTGTCTACAGTTTTCATATCTGTGATTTGCTTTTTACCAATAGTGTCACTTTTTTCTGTTGAAAAGACCATGGCAGCATTAGATTCTTCATAGTTTGAAACTTCTTCTTTAGAATCGCTTTGTTTGTATCCATGAGATTCATCATCATTTTCTTCATCATCATTCTGAAATGAGAAAAATGAACCTTCCTCTTCTTCGTCTTGAGGTTTATAATACTGCAGTACATCTTCTAGTTCGTTAATTTCTTTTAGCAAATCATCCATTGTTTGGTACCGGTCATCTTGTTTCTTTTTAAGCATTTTCATAATGATACTAGATGATTTTAATAATAGATCTGGTCTAATTTTTTTTGGTGATTCTGGAACCACATTTAAATGTTGATATGCAATATTAACAGTGGTATTTTCGTCTGCAAATGGTAACTTGCCAGTAACCATTTCATAAAAAACAACACCTAGGGAATAAATGTCGGTTCTTCCATCAACTTTCCCCTGTTTTCTGTCTAGTTGCTCTGGAGCGCTATATGCTAGTGTACCAGCAACTTCATACGGATTTTCTTCAACATTTTCAAGGCTAATATTTTTTGAAAGTCCGAAATCTGTTACTAATATTCTACCATTTGAATCAACCATAATATTTGATGATTTAATGTCTTGATGTACTATACTCTTTCGGTGTGTATAAGCGACTGCAGTAGCCACATTTTTTACAATATTTGTTGCAATGTTTAATGAAAGAGCTCCAGTTTCTAAAATCATTTGCTTAACTGTAAATCCTTCAATGAAATCCATAACAATAAAGTAGCTTGATCCTTGCTTACCATAGTCTAAAATTGAAACTATATTGGCATGCCTAAAAGATGACAACATCTGAGCTTCATCTTGGAATCTTTTAATAAATCCTTTGTCTACGCTTAAAAATTCAGATAAAACTTTAATTGCTACAGGCTTATTCAAAGTTGGATGCTTACCTTTATATACTATAGACATCCCGCCTCTACCAATTTCTTCATATGCAATATATTTCCCGAATTGAATCTGATCCATGTGTCACCCTCCAAGCAAGCCGATGGTCAGAGTCGAACTGACGACCTGCTAATTACGAATCAGCTGCTCTGCCAACTGAGCTACATCGGCACATAAATAACGTGGGCGGAACAGGATTTGAACCTGTGACCCCTTCCGTGTGAGGGAAGTACTCTACCGCTGAGCCACCCGCCCGTCCCTTGAAAAATTCTAACTAAAGTATAAACTTGACAGCAAAGAAGTCAATTATAATGCATAATTCATGCAAAGGGGTTTTATTGTGGTAAGTGTATTGATTGCTTTAGCAATGAGTATTTTGGGTTTTTTTATTGTATCTTTTTTTATTCACGCAATTTTGAAATATCCTTCAGAATGCTCAATACGAGAAATTGGAACCATCATCAGAAAAGGTGCTTTTGCTTACTTAAAAAGGCAATATAAAATTTTAACCCCTTTTGTGCTTGCTTTAACCGTATTACTCAGTTTTCTTTTTTCAATAGAATTCTCTATTGTTTTCTTTGTTGGTTCACTTTTTTCTATAGCCAGTGGTTTGGTTGGAATGAACGTTTCAACAATAGCGAACTATAAAACAACTTCCGCAGCTAAGAAAAGCCTCAATGACGCACTGTTTGTGTCTTTCACGGGCGGATCAATAATGGGAATCACAACATGTAGTTTTGGAATTCTTGGGATTTCTCTAACTTTTTTAATTGCTTCACCACTTCTAAACCTACAACCAATTGACATTTTATTGGGCTACTCTCTTGGAGCTTCGCTAGTTGCTCTCTTTGCTAGAGTTGGTGGAGGAATTTACACTAAAGCCGCAGATATTGGAGCAGACATCGTAGGTAAAACTGAGGCACAAATTCCTGAAGATGATCCTAGAAATCCTGCGGTAATTGCAGACAATGTTGGAGACAATGTTGGAGATGTCGCAGGCATGGGTGCAGATCTCTTCGAATCATACATTGGTGCAGCTTACGGTTGTTTTGCCATGATTGGACTTTTCTTCAGAAACAATATATCTGAATATACCTCTTTCGTTTTTTTATTACTTGCAATAGGTCTAGGAAGTTCAATCATCGTTATACTCTTTGCTCAAAACATTTCAAAGAGAAAAAATGTGAATCCAGTTAAAGTTATCAAGAACGTTGGGATTTATGCATCCTCTATAGCAATCATCCTTACTTTTTTAGTAAGTAAGTTGATTACACATAACATTACTTTCTTTTACGTAGTTACTATAGGTATCATTTGCGGTTCATTGATTGGGATAATAACTGATTACTACACTTCTTCTAAACCTGTTATGAATATTGCTGAAGATTCAAAAGCTGGAACTGCAAGTAACATTTTACGTGGTTTTAGCACTGGGATGGAAAGCACATTCCTTACGATAGTTGTTATTGTAATAGCAATATATGCTGCTTTTTCACTACTAAATATATTTGGAATAGCTCTTGCTGGACTTGGTATGCTGATAACAGTAGCAGCAACAATTTCAATTGATGCATATGGCCCAATTTCTGACAATGCCGGTGGTATTGCTGAAATGACTCATCAACCAGAATTTGTACGCGTTAGAACAGATACTTTGGATTCAATAGGAAACACTACTGCAGCCATAGGCAAAGGTTTTTCTATAGGATCTGCTGCATTAACAGCATTAACTCTTTTTAACACCTTTACTCATATTGACAAAGTACAAACCATGAATATTAACTTAACACTTGAAAATCCACAAGTAATCATCGGCTTATTTGTTGGAGCAATGTTACCTTACTTATTCTCATCTTTAACAATCAACTCTGTCACTCAAGCGGCAAATGCTATGGTTAAAGAAGTTAGAAGACAGTTTAAAGAAACTCCTGGGCTACTTAAAGGTTTAGTATCTCCAGATTACGAGAAGTGTATTGATATTTCTACATCTGGAGCTTTGAAAGGAATGATTATTCCATCGTTGCTTGGAATGATTTTCCCGTTCATTCTTTTTTGGCTTGTTGGATTAGAGTCTGTTATCGGGCTATTAGCAGGAGTTTTGGTGAGCGGTGTTACGATGGCTATATTTATGTCAAATAGTGGTGGAGCTTGGGATAACGCAAAAAAGTACATTGAATCAGGTCATTTTGGCGGGAAAGGATCAAGCGCACATATTGCAGCCGTAACCGGTGATACTGTTGGAGATCCACTTAAAGACACTTCTGGTCCTTCATTGAATATTTTGATTAAACTGATATCAATAATAACTTTAACATTTATACCGTTATTTCTTTAAAATAGCCCAAAGGAGATGATATGAAACGTATTGGAGTTTTTTCATCAGGTAGAGATGCTCCTGGAACAAATTCGATTATCAGATCTATTGCAAGGACTTCTTTTGAGTATTCCTATGAGGTTATTGCATTCCGCAATGGTTTAAAGGGTCTAATTGAAGATGATTCCTTTCTTATGACACGAAAAGATGTTTCTGGGATTCTTCCATTAGGAGGAACCATTCTAGGAACTTCAGTATATGATCATTTTTTAGAAAACCCCCAACACTTAGTGGCTGTAAAAAAAACAATGACTAAGCTGTCTATTTCTGCATTAATTGGAATTGGTTCATTTGCCACAATGAAAGCATGCTCTTTCTTAAAAGAAGCAGGAATACCTATTGTTGGTATTCCTGCCACTATTGACAACAATATCCCCTTCACAGACTATAGTGTTGGGTTTTTTACAGCAACAAATTACGTTTCTGAATCTTTAGATAGATTACACACTACTGCAAGTTCTCACCACAGAGTTTTTCTAGTGGAAGTTATGGGTGGACAATGTGGTTGGATAGCCTTATATGGGGGCCTTACTGGAGGAGCAGATTTAATAATTATTCCAGAAAAATCCTATTCTATCCAAGAGATTAAATCTCACATCAAAAAAAGAGAAAACGAAGGTAAACATTTTTCAATAGTTGTTTTAGCAGATACAGCTGGTTTTCCATCTGATATTTCTGAAAAAGATAAGGAATCTTTAAGAGATCACAACGGTCTTTTACAATTTCTATCCAAAGAAGTTGAAAAAGAAACAGGCATGGAGACAAGACAATTAATACTTGGACACCTTCAACGAGGTGGAACTCCATTAGCATCAGATAGGCTATTAGGAACGTTATTCGGTAACTCTTCTGTAAAATCCATACGTAGAGGAGAAACTGGAACTATGATTGTTTATCGAAATGGAAGCATTTCACAGATTGATTTAGAAAAAGTTAAAGAAAAAAAACCAGTCAATCTTGATTTATTAAATACTGCAAGAATTTTTTATTAAACACTAAGGAGACTTTTAAATGGAAAAGAAAGCTACTAGGTTTGGATATTCTGACGCTTTAATGGATATGGCTAAAACTGATGACAGGATTGTAGTACTTGATGCTGATTTATCTAAATCAACAACTACAGTTGGTTTTCATAAAAAGTATCCAAAAAGATCATACAATATTGGCATTGCAGAACAAAACATGTTGGGTAGTGCTGCTGGATTGTCTTTAACGGGAAAGATACCATATGTTTCAACTTATGGAGTATTTGTTTCTGGTAGAGCATATGATCAAATACGTACTACAATTTGCTATTCTAATCTAAATGTAAAAATCGGTGGTGCCCATGGTGGTATTTCTGTTGGCCCAGACGGTGCAACCCACCAAGCGCTAGAAGAAATTGGACTAATGCGTGGTTTGCCAAATATGACCGTAATTGTGCCTTGTGATTACCATGAAACATACAAAGCTACAAAAGCATCTGCTAGCATTCCTGGTCCAGTATACATTCGCTTTGGAAGAGAAGCCATCCCAATTGTTACAAAGCCTGACACTCCATTCGTATTAGGCAAAGGGCAAGTATACAAAGACGGTAGAGATGTATCAATAATAGCATGTGGTTCATTGGTTTATGAAGCTTTAGTTGCAGCTGAAAGTTTAAAAACAGAAGGCATTCATTGTAAAGTAATAAATATCCACACAATAAAACCTATGGATAAGGAATTAATAATTAAGTCTGCACAAGAAACAGGTGCAATTGTAACTGCAGAAGAACATCAAATAATGACTGGTTTTGGATCTGCCATTAGCGAAGTAATTGTCCAAAATTGTCCTGTTCCAATTGAAATGGTTGGAATCAATGACACATTTGGTGAAAGTGGTACTCCAGATGAATTAATGGAAGCATACCATTTAACATCAAATGATATTATCGAAAAAGTTAAAAAGGTAATTAAAAGAAAAAAATCTTAATGAGCCTTAAGGATTTAATTTCTAGCCTTAAAAAACAAATTCAAGCACATAATTATCGCTATTATGTGCTTGATGACCCTAATGTTAGTGACCAGGAATATGACGCCATGTTCAAACAACTTAAAAAACTAGAAGAATCAAATCCAGAGTTGATTACAGTTGATTCACCAACGCAAAGAGTTGGCCACGAGCCATTGAATTCTTTTCAACGATTTATTCACAAAAGTAAAATGTATAGCTTAGACAATGCTTTTAACAAAGAAGACATTGACAATTGGGTTCAAAGAGCTTCTCGCATTAATGATATAACACATTCACCTATAGTTGCAGAGCCAAAACTAGATGGTTTATCTATTGAAATTGCATATGATAATGGGATACTAACTTCTGCCGGTACACGCGGTAATGGACTAGTCGGAGAAAATGTTACATTAAATGTTCGAACAATAAAGTCTATCCCTTTATCCATAATTTCTACTGCAAAGTTCAATAATGTAAAACTACCCAGCTCTTTTAGGGTACGTGGCGAAATTATAATGAAAAATTCTGATTTTGTTACACTTAACGAATCAAGAAGAATAAGCGGAGATACTGAATTTGCTAACCCTAGAAATGCAGCAGCAGGAGCTTTAAGACAGCTTAATCCAACTGTAACAAGTCAAAGGAACCTAACGGCTTACTTCTATTTTTTAACTGACTACGATAGCAATGAGTTTCATTTTTCTTCTCATCATGAAATACTGGATTTTTTAAAAAAATTGGGTTTTCCAGTTAATCCTGAAATTAAACAGCTTAAATCATTTAATGAAATAGAAAATTATCAGTTAAGCCTTCAAAAAAAGAGGTTTAATCTTCCTTATGAAATTGATGGTTCAGTTTTTAAAATAGATAACATAGAGTTGTGGGAAAAACTTGGTTTCACATCAAGGGCTCCAAAGTGGGCAATTGCATATAAATTTCAAGCCGAAAGAGTTTACACTACTATTCATGCAATTAGAATATCCGTTGGTAGAACCGGAATACTCACTCCGGTAGCAGAACTAAAGCCAATCTTGGTTGGTGGGGTTACGGTTTCCAACGCTACTTTGCACAACTACAGCGAACTCAAAAAAAAAGACATTAGGGTTCTAGATACTGTCATAATACAAAGAGCCGGAGATGTTATTCCAGAAGTTATTGAAGTAGACATCTCAAAACGTCCAAACAATAGTGTACCCTTGTTGGTTCCAACGCATTGTCCTGTATGCAATTCTGAGGTATATAATAATCCTGAGGAAATTTATATTAAATGTATTAACGTTAATTGCCCAGCAAGAATTGAAGAAAGTTTTTTCCACTTTGTATCAAAAAGTGGAATGGATATTGATGGCTTAGGAAAACAGCTAATGTCCCGCTTAATTAAAGAAGATATTGTTTTTTCTATTCCAGATATTTATTTACTACAACCAAAAGATTTAATGAAAATGGAAGGAATACAGAGAATACTAGCTAATAAGCTAATTCTTTCCATACAGGAATCAAAACAGAAGCCATTTTGGCGTTTCTTGTCAGCGATTGGGATTGAAGGAGTCGGTGAAACTACTGCAAAACTTTTAGTCAAGTATTTTAATGGACCAAAAGACTTTTTGCTAGCCAGTAAAGAAATGCTGATTGCCATACCGGGTATCGGACCAGGAACAGCTGAGAATATTATTAATTACATACACAATTCAACCAATGTGGATATGGTCAATAAATGCGTGGAATTGTGTTTTACTTTTTCGAATGATTCACCTAAGTCTTCATCGAATAATCTACCACTCCTTGGTATTTCATTTGTAATATCTGGTACACTATCAGTTTCTAGAGATACAATCAAAGAAACTATAGAATCTTTAGGTGGTTCTGTTAAAAGTGCAATTTCATCTAAAATTAACTTTCTTATTTCTGGAGAGAATCCAGGTTCAAAATTTGATAAAGCAAAAACCCTTGGGGTAAAAATACTTTCTGAAGATGATTTTAGAAATCTTTATTCATAGATTTTTATAAAATAAAACATAAAAAAAAGGGCTTTCATTAATGAAAGCCCTTTTTTATCTTATCTACTTATGAAGTTTTTGGATATATTAATGTAATTGTCTGCGTATCTCCGTCCCAGCCTAATTCTGCTCCGAATGTTTCAGCAATAAAACGTAGTGGTACCATTGTTCTACCATTAATTATGGTTGGTGGTGCCTCAAGAATCATTGGATCATCATCTACCATTGCAGTTTTTCTGCCAATCCACAATTCAATAACTTGCCCATAGTAATTCAATGTAATCTTTTGATCTTTGCCATCCCAGCCTAATTCTGCTCCGAATGTTTCAGCAATAAAACGTAGTGGTACCATTGTTCTACCATTAATTATGGTTGGTGGTGCCTCAAGAATGGTTATTTGACCATTAACTTCAGCTTCCTTGTTACCAATTTGTAGAATTACAATTTTCTTTTTCGGATAAACAATGTGTAAATCTATAACAGTTTCATTCCCAAATTGATCAGTTGCCTTTAAAACAAATACATTCTCGCCTTTTTCCAGGGTAACCTCAACTGCAAATTTTCCAGCTTTTCCCAGTTCAATCTCTTCTTCATCTATTGTTACAATAACATTATCTTCTTTGCATTGTCCAATGATGTAGAAGTTTTCTTCTGTAGAAAGAGTGTAATCTTTAGTTGAAACAGTTAATTCTGGTGGTTTAGTGTCTAGATAGAGTTCAAGTGCTTCTTCGCCCTTGTTCCCGAGGTCATCTTCAGTTTTAACTTCAATTTCGTTTTTACCTTCTTTAAGTTCAATTTCAAGCTCAAACAAACCATCGGAATCAACTTCCGCATCTTCTCCGTTAATAATTATATAAGCTGTAGGTTCTGTTTTACCTTTTAAAACAGCTTCTTTTTGATTTGTGTAAAGTTTTTCATCAATAAGCTTAAAATCTTCAAAATCCCATTCAATAACTGGTGGTTCTTCGTCTACAACAGTAATTAATACTGGGACTATAACTTTGCCACCGTTTGTATCAAATACAATTCTTCCAGAATAGTCATCTGGATCAAGATCCCATGTGTTAATTGTCACAGTTGCTTCGGTAGTTTCATCGTCGACTTTTTCTATATCAATTGTTAGCCAATCTTGATCTACTTCAACTGTGCCTTCTAAACCTTCAACTCCCTTATTTTCGAGGGAAAGATTAATTTCAGTTTTTGTATTTCTTTCAACTTCTTCAAGTTCAATTTTTTCAGGATCAACTACTAGTTTTGGCACCATAGCCTCATAGCAATAAATTTCTACTTTACCGGTAAAAAATATTCTGTTGCCATATACTGCTACGTGGTTAATTTCTTCATCACATTTTTCAGTCCAGACTTTTTTACCTCTTCTTGAAGCATCAAGAATCATCATTTCTGAACCAGTTCTTTTGGTACCACTAGTTTCCCAGCCAGCTGCTATTACATAATCACCAGCAAGCGCAATTGCTGTATTATAGATCATGTCTCCAACGCCTTTTGACCATTCTTTGTCTCCATCGTCTTTGCTAATCGCCCAGACTTTACCGCCACGTTCTTGTACAAAGACCGAATCATCATTACATACAGGAGAACACCACCAAGTCATCACTCCATTTGCGCTGAATTCCCATTCTTCGCTGCCAGACTCTAGTTCATGAGCAGATACAACCATTTCAGCTTGATTGCTGTCCATGTCTATCCTACTTCTTGCAAAATAAACAAATTCATCATCTGCACAAATACCGCTTCCTGCTAAACCTAACGTATCAACCATATCCCATTCGATATCGCCAGATTCTGTATCTAGACAATAAAGCCTTGCAGGACCTAAAAATCTGATACTACCAGTTTTACTATTCATTCCGTAATTACATGTAGCCGCATAAACATAGTCACCAACTACAGCACAAGGTGCATCCCATTCTAAATACCAAGCACCTTCTATATCTGCTTCCCATTCAACATCGCCAGATTCGGCATCAATTTTTACAACAATTGAATCATCTCCGGTTGAATCATAGTCTTCATTGTCTTCGATTGGTTTTCCAAAAATAGCCTTAAAATACACTGCTCCATCACTTATGGTTAGTGGACAAGAAATAGCACCAGTTGAGGTTGATGTCCATTCTACTTCTCCGTCTTCTAAAGTTAAAGCAGAAATCAAAGTTTCTCCACTTCCTTTTTCAGCATAACCATTAGTCGCAGCAGCTATGATTAATCCTAATTCTTCATCAATAACTGGTGCAGTAAATGCAAGCCTACCGTCAATTTCAGTTCTCCATATTTCTTCACCAGAGTCTACCTCTACAGCGATAACTTCTGAAGATGAACCTCTTAAATCTGAATTAAGCTGGACAAACAATATCCCATCATAGATAATGGATCCTCGCCCCAACATCGCTCCAGAGCCTGCGTCTGAATCAAACGGCCAATCTTCGGCTTCTTCAAAATCTTCTCCCAGCTCTGATAAAGACATACCAGACATCATGCTATCGTGAGCAATTGTTACCCATGGATTATTCCCAAGTGAATCAACTTTCTTGGCTCCATTTTCACCAAAAGCATTTTCACCGATAAAAACTCCGAATACAAGACAAAAAGAGATTAAAATACTAATTATTCTTTTCATGACCCCTCCTGCAGAGATTAATTTGCTTTATTGTCTGATTGCTTTTTGCTGCTTTCAGGCAAAGCTGGAATTTCTTTTTTTTGATGCATCATACTTTTACCTTCAAAAAAAGCATTTTCTTCAATAATCAACTTATCGGCAGATATTTCTCCAATAACTTTTCCAGTATTGTGAATTTCTAGTTTTTCGGAGCATATAACATTTCCTGTTACTTCGCCCATTATGGTAATATTTGTAACAGAGATATTGGCTTCTATTAAAGACCCTTCGCCAATTATGACGTCGGCATCGCCTTTAATTTCACCTTTAACTCTTCCGTCAATTCTTACGTTCCCCTCTACGTTAAAAACGCCATCAATATAAGTCCCTTTTCCTAAAAAAGATGTAGAAGAAGAACGTCCAGTTTTTTGATCAGTTTTAGATCCAAAAGCCATATCTCACCTTCCTATTATGGTTCTACCAAAAGATTATTAACTAATAGCTGATATCCAACTATGCTATTCGTTGTGTTGTGGTAATAACCAACTTTTGCAATAACTTGCCCTTTTTCGATACTATCTCCAATATCAACAAAAGGTTTTATGCAAAAGAGATATCTTGAAATAGTTGTGTTTAAGTCTTCATTTTTATGAATAATTTCGATCGTATAAATGCCTGGAAAAATAGCTTTCAATTCTGATATTTCCCCGCTAGCTGTTGCTCTAACATATGTTCCATACGGTGCATAAATTTCTATTCCAGGTGCTGTAACATAACCATGGTTTACAATTATACCTATAACTGGTAGCCCTGTTGGTGTAATTTTCATGTTAGCGTTTATAGCTTCTTGCCTTTGAATAGAAGATTCAAGCTCATTGTTATGGTTTTGTGTGTTCACATACTGACTTTCAGTAATTGAAGCAGGTTGTGCCTTTGCCAAACTATTTCTTTCAGCGACAATAAAATCAGAAAACTCTTTGCTAGAATAAGGAAGTTCAAGTTTTTTACAAGCTTCTGTTTCTGTATCTGAAGCCTTAATAATAAACAAATCTGTTGCATCTGCTGTCGCTTCTAACTTTATTAATGCTTTTTTTATCTTAATTTCGTTTGAAAGATCCTTGTCACTACTGTTCATTATGTATTCAAATCTATCATTGAAAGCAACAACATCACCTTTGAATTTTGCATATTGAGAACCAAACCATATTAAGGAAATAGTCAAAACCACAAACAATACAAACAAACTTGTTTTTAATGTTTTTGAGATCTCAATTTGAATTGGTTTTGAATTGTTAGCTGGAACTATTAGTAATTTACTATTCTTTTTATTTGTTCTATTTTGGAGCATTTTGTTTCACCAAATTATTAAACTTTTCAGGATCAATAGCTTTTTTACCATACTGTACCTCATAGTGCGTGTGAACGCATGTAGCAATACCAGTTTTTCCAGCTTTTGCTATTACTTGACCACTTGCGACATACTCGCCTTCATAAACAAGATTTTTAGAATTGTGTGCATAAAGCGTTCTTATTCCATCTCGGTGGTATACTACCACAACATTGCCATAACCACCAGAAAAAGTAGACTGTACGACACGCCCACTTGCAGTAGCTTTTACATCTTGTCCGTAATATCCTGATATATCTACTCCAGTGTGCCAATCTGGTATCCCCCATACTGGATGGATTCTGTATCCAAAACCTGGATCAATTGCTCCTGGCAAAGGAAAGCCTTGAGGCGTTTTCTCCCATTGTTCTAGAAAATCTTCAGAAGCAAGAGATAGCACTTCATTACTTGCAATTATGGTATCTAATCTTTCCTTTTGACTCACTAATCGTTGTTCAAGATCAATCGCTTTCTGCAGATTAAAGCTTGTAAGGTTATTAAAATACCCAGCATAACGATTAACATCTGAAAGATATGATTTTGGATCGAGATTTAACTCGTTAAGACTTAATTCATTTCTATTTTTAATGTCTTCCTGAAAAATGTGTTCCATTTTTTCTTTATTTTTATCTTGAATTGCATAAATTGGTGGAAGTTCTTTTTCTATAGCTTCCAGCTCTTCTTGCTGAAGAAGTTCTGTTGCTTCGAGAGATAAACCAGAGATTTTGGCATACTCTGCCTTATAGTATTGATATTGGTTTACGGCTTTAAACCCAAAAAACACAAAAGAAACAAAAACCAATATAGACAAAAACAACCAAACAGAAGAGAGATGTATGCTCTTAGACTCTCCTCGTTTAGGCATATAAATAAAATTGTAGCCTTTTTTTTCAGAGCTCATTTCACCACATTCTTAAAAAAGTATTAACTTAATTCTGTGTATTTCGTTGATTTTGTCAAGGAATGACAAATTAAAAAGCCCCAGGACAACCTGAAGCTTTTTAATTCTAGATTACTCGATTACCCGAGAACTATGCACTCTAATGGACATGCATCAACGCATGCTCCACAGCCAGTGCAATTATCTGGTTGAGTTAGCTTTGAAATATCATCTACTAATTCTAAAGCTTCAACTGGACATGCATCTATGCAGACACCACAGCCAGTGCAACAATCTACGTCAATTTTTGGCTTTGCCATTCTATCCTCCTAGACTTAAGTTTTATTGCATTATAAATTGCAATAATGAAAAAACAAGTACTGCAAATTACATATCATTTCTGGTAACTTTATGCCAAAAAGTTTCAATATACAGAAGCTCATTATTCGAAATTTTTAGTATATCAATTGGTTTTACAGATAAACCATTTCTGTCGAAACCTTTAATACCAGTTAAGAACTTTTCTGAAGGAATACTGCTATTTTTTAATCCAACATAGCAATTGTTAATGCCCTTGCCAGCAGCCATAAGATATTGCAGTAGATAAATTTCATCAGCACCAAGTGCAGCATAGTAATCTGGATTAATCCCATAAGTATTCTTAAATTTAACATAAAACTCAGAATTTACGTATGAGTCTTTCTTCTCAAAAAACGGGATCATAAAAAATACATTGTTCCAAACTGAATCAATTTCAAGTTTCTCTGGTAGTATTGAAAAAATGAAATCTGAGTGAATATTAAAATCATTTCTAGCAATTTTCAGCATATTGTCAAAAGATTCTGGAGAAGACAATAAAAAAATTGAATCTGCGTTAGACTGCATAATTTTAGCAAATAGTGCGTTTGGGTCTATAGAATTGATTCCCATAAAAGATATCTCCATGACTGTTGCTCCAATATCAATCCCTTCTTGGTAAAATCCCTGTTTTATTGATTTGTAAATCTCGTTTGTGGAATCGTAAACAACGCAAACTCTTTTTTTACTAAGGTTATTCACTACATATCTAGCAATTAGTTTGCCTTGTTGAACAGGATTCTGGTTTATAAGTAATGTTGTAGAAACATTTTCCACAATACTTGATTGAAATGCATCACAGATAAACGTTCTTCCCCATGTATCAGCAACAAATTTTGCTACCTGTGCGCACTCAACAGATGGTGTTCCTAGCATAATACCTGTTTCATATGTTTGAAAAAACTTTCGAAAATTGTTTGCAGTATTTTCTGGATCATTTTGAGTGTCGTAATGAACCAAATCAAATATGTATTCTTGTCCCTTACTATTTTGCATAGCTAGTTTTCTTCCGTTTGAAAGAGATTTGTGTACACCCATTAATCTTGATGATTGATCTTCAGCAATTCCAATATGGATTTTACTTCTTTTTTGACAACCCGTGGAGCATGGTATGAAAAAAATCAGGATTAGCATGATAATGATTTTTTTCATAGACAACATTAATTAATCTCCCATTTGTTAATGCTCTCTCCAAAAAACTTATTCAAATACACTTTTAATTCTTGGCTTGGTTTTAGTTCAGAATAATTAAAACCGTTCCTGTGGGATATTAATATTTGGAAGTCCTGACTTTCTTTGTTTTGCCTTAGAACATTAGAGCTTAATCTTCCCAAATATTGCACAATTCTTTGATTTTCCGAAGACAACGAAGCATGACTCTCAACATCTCCAACAATAGCATTTAAAATTGAAGGAAAACTATTTTCGTAATTAGTGTCGTCTAGTGCATATTCAGATATACTGCTTACAAAATCTGGGTAATCTGTAAATAAATTAGTTATCATAGCATCAAATGTGTCTATTGAGTCATCAATAAGTTGAAAAAAATTATTCTCGTCAGCAAACACGTCTTCGAGAGTCACATTGGCATAGAAACTTTCACTTTCATCATTTACGCTTAAATCGTAACCCATGTTTGTTGCTAGAGCAACATACGCTGGATCTTCAGCCCACATAAAACTTTTCATACTACTTACCCTTGGGGTAGCATTATTATAAAATTCATGCGGGGATTCCATCTCAAGACTATCAATCAGCTCAAGTTCAGTGAATAAATCTTGATACAATAGTTCGAGTTCATCCCATTTTGCTTTTACGTAGTTTTTTCTTAATCCCCATGCATTCCCATTGACTGGATTCACATAGTCATCCGTTTCATCAATAATCAACATTGCAGCAATATTTTTTGCATGCAGCTTTTCATTGTATTCAACAATCCACTCATCTGGTAAATTGCTTCCTTGTTGAAGTTCAAGTCCAGAATATGAAACCATCAATTGTTTACCGAGTTTTCCATTGTTAGTTACAATAGCATCATTCATTAGCAAATCTGGAATATTTACAGCTTGATAACATAGCATACCGGATCTTAATTCTTCAGTAAAAGACCCATTATAAAAACTTGTTCTATTTGTCGTTAGCCCAGAATTTTCTTTACAATAAATATTTAATGAACCAAAGTCTATTACGGCTAACGGGGATCTTTTTAATAGATATGCAGCTGGAATAAATATTGTTTGCGAATTTTGCCAGCCTTGCGTACTCATCGAAACATTCTTATCTAGCAATTCTTTATAAACTATCATTTTTTCCAATTGTGCAAAAGAAAACACACCTTTGAATAAACGCTCTTGGTGATCGAATATCCCTGGATCCATCGTCAAAAATGCGTTGTCTTCATAGTTAATCCCAGACGGAAAAGTGACGAATTGATCTGCAAGATTTTTATACTTATCGACAAATTCATCGCCATAGTCGTAAAACCAACTTGATAACTGATCGTAATTAGACACATATTGATTCAGCTTTGCCGCTGCTTGGTTATAATTCTGCAACATTATCCCCGTGCTGTACACAAGTCTGGCATACGAAGAAGTATTTTGCACATTCATTAGCAATGGGACAGTTTCTTTCTCAACGGACTCTGCCGCAATTGCGCTTTGGTCGGTGAATTGTCTTACCTCTGTTTTAAACATTACAATTTTTCCTAAATCCACAGTTGAAAGACCTACCACAACAAGGAAGAGAATAAAAATTGCGTATAGAACTATCACTTGCCCATTTTCGGATCTTATGTTTTTTGTATGTTCTTTCATGTTTTCCTCAATATTAATTAATAATTTCTACTTATTGGTTGTTTAAAAACTATCAAACATTATAATTCAAAATTATTACAGTTACTATACAAGATAAAGAGGTAGTTTAATATGAAAAGACGGGAATTAGGTCTAGAATTGTTAATGGATAATCTTTATAACATTAAGGCCTACCCGGAATACCCAGCAAAACTTGAGAAAGAAGAAGTAAAAAGATTTTGTCAGCAGATTAGACGTGACATTGTCGTTTCTACTTTTTCTGCTGGTTCTGGGCATCCAGGTGGCTCCTTATCGGCTGCTGATATGTTTGGTGTACTTTGGTCAAATTTTTTGAAACACAAACCATCCGATCCTTTCTGGGATGGTAGAGACCATGTAATATACTCAAAAGGACATGTAACACCTCTCATTTATTCATTATACGCAGAAACTGGTTATTACAACAGAAGTCTTCTCTCTACTTTTCGTGAATTTGGATCTCCACTACAGGGTCATCCAGCAAATAGTAAGCTTGATTGCATAGAAGTTTCAAGTGGTTCCCTTGGTCAAGGGCTATCTATTGCAGCTGGAATAGCGATGGGCTTAAAACAAGATGGCAAACCAAATCAAGTATACGCTCTCTGTGGAGATGGTGAATCTCAAGAGGGCCAAATTTGGGAAGCTATAATGAGTTCGGCGCACTTCCACTTGGATAACCTTACGCTTTTCTTTGATTACAATAATTTAGAAATTGATGGTTTTGTTGAAGACATAATGGGCATCGCTCCAATTGAAGACAAGTTCAAATCATTTAATTGGCACACTATTGTTATAGACGCACACAACATAGATGAAATAAATAATGGGATTCAAACTGCTCTTTCTAACACCGATAGACCAACGGTCATTATTGGGAGAAGCATCAAAGGCAAAGGTGTTTCTTATATGGAGAATCAAGCTGGTTGGCATGGGAGAGCACCTAACGAAGAAGAATTAAAAATAGCTTTAGAAGACATCAATAGAGGTATATGATTAAATGGAAAAATTATTTCTAACACCACTTTATGACGAACACACCAAACTTGGCGCCAACATGATACCTTTTGCAGGTTTTAAAATGCCTATTGTATACACAAGCATGATCGAAGAACATATGGCTGTTCGTGACCATGCTGGCATATTTGACGTATCTCACATGGGAGAAATCGAAATTACAGGAAAAGATGCACTAGCATTTACAGACTATTTAATCGCAAATAGATTAAGTGATGCAAATGACGGAGATATAAAATATTCTCCTCTTCTTTACTCTGATGGTGGAGAAGTAGACGATCTTTTAGCCTATAAAATTGATTCCGAACACGTTCTTCTTGTTGTTAATGCATCCAATGTTGACAAAGACTTTGATCACATATTGTCTGTTAAGGAATCTCGACCAGATTTGGAATGTAAAATTGTAAACATTTCGAGCGAATGGGGACAAGTAGCATTCCAAGGACCGAAAGCTGAAGATGTATTACAGAAAATTGCATCAGGCGATTTAAGTCAATTAAAAGTTTTCACTTTCACTAAAATGGATGTAGCTGGAGTTCAAACAGTAATATCTAGAACAGGATATACTGGAGAAGATGGTTTTGAAATTCTTGCTAAAAATACCAGCATTACAACTGTTTGGAGTGCAATACTCAAGGCTGGTAGCACAGAAGGTGTATTGCCATGTGGATTAGGCTCAAGAGACACTTTAAGGTTTGAAGCATTCTTATGGCTTTATGGAAACGATATTGACAAGACAACAAATCCTATAGAAGCTGGACAGGGTTTTGCCGTCAAGCTTGATAAGGATTTTGTTGGAGCAGAAACATGTCGTAAGGCAAAAGAAAACGGTATTACACGAAAACTAGTAGGGTTTGAAATTGAAGGCAAAATGATACCAAGACATGGGTATATCATTTATTCGGACGGCAAAGAAATAGGACAAGTAACATCTGGAAGTTTTTGTCCAAAAACTCAAAAAGTTTGTGCCGTGGGGTATATCAAAAAAGAACTCTCAAAAATTGGCACAAAAGTCACAATAAAAGTCCGTAGTAAAGATGTATCAGCTACAATCGTTAAAAAACCATTTTACAAAGGAACATCTGGTCGTTCAGATCGTCGATAAAGGAGCTAAAAATGAAAATTTCAGAACGCACTAAACACGCAAAAGCAGAAGGAGCCTTTGAAGTTCTTGCTAAGGCACAAGAAATTGAGAGAAGAACGGGTAAAAAAGTTGTTCATATGGAAATTGGTGAACCAGACTTCCCAACACCACAAGGCATTATCGATGCTTGCAAAAAAGCATTAGATGATGGAAAAACACACTACACCCCAGCAGGCGGAATCCCAGAATTCAGAACAGCAGTTGCAAAACATCTTAAAAAAACGAGAGGTATTGATGTTGACCCAGAAAATGTACTTGTCACTTCAGGTGGGAAACTTCTAATTTACTCAACATGCGTTGCTTTTATAGAGCCAGGTGACGAATGTATAGTGCCAGACCCAGGTTATCCACCATATCAATCTGCAGTGGGTTTAGCTGGTGGAATATCTATCCCACTTCCTCTAAACGAAGAAAACGGGTATCAGTTGACAGCTGAGGGTTTAGAAAAATTAATTACCCCAAAAACAAAATTAATCATCATTAACACGCCACAAAATCCAACTGGTGGAGTACTTTCCCGCAATGAATTAGAAAAAATTGCAGAAGTAATAAAAAAAACCAATGCCGTTGTATTTTCTGATGAAATTTATTCAGACTTGATATATTCTAATGAAGACAAGCATTTTTCTATTGCTAGCATTCCTGGCATGCTTGAAAGAACAATCTTAATGGATGGAATGTCTAAGACATATTCAATGACTGGTTGGAGATTAGGATATGCAGCTGTTCCTGCTAAATTTTACAATTCAATGAAGAAAATTGTCAACAACACGGTTTCTTGCTGTCCAGCTTTTACACAAATTGCTGGGATTGCTGCACTTGAAGGAGATAATCCAGAAGTACATCAAATGTGGAAACATTTCAGCGAACGCTGTGATTTGATTTACAAACTTGTTAACGATATCCCAGGAATGAGCATGATTAAACCAAAGGGTGCATTTTATGCTTTTGTGAATGTTAAACCAATCTTGGAAAAGTATTCAATTACATCAGCCAGTCTAGCACAAGCATTTCTTGAAAAAGCTTATGTTGCATGCCTTAGTGGAAGTATATTTGGCTCTCAGGGAGATAACTACGTTCGTTTCTCTTATGCTACATCTAAAGAAGACATTAAACTTGGAATGGATAGAATAAAAGAATTAGTGACAAAAGAATACCCCATTTGATTATTTGTAAAGACTTTAAATTTGACGCTGCACACAACCTAACGGCTTACAAAGGTCAGTGCGAGAAACTTCATGGTCACACCTATTTGCTTTCAGTAAGCGTTAGCGGAACTAAAAACAAAGAAACAGGATTAGTAGTTGATTTTTTAGAATTGAAGAATATTGTTAATACTACAATTCTTCAGAAACTTGATCACAGCTACTTAAATGATTTTTTTAGTAACCCTACAGCTGAAACTGTTGCCGAGTGGGTGTTCTCATCATTAAAGCCTTTACTAGAATCTAACACATACCATCTATACGAAGTAAAACTCTCTGAAACTACAACGAGCCACGTTATTATAAAAAATCAAGTACAATGAGAGACATTCAAGGTGAACTTGACAACAGAAAAATAAAACTGGATCGGGTAGGAGTACAAGGAGTACGCTACCCGATCTCAATATCTGATAAAAATGGGGTAATTCAGTCCACTACTGGTCTTGTTGGTCTTTTTGTTGATCTCCCACAAAAATTCCGTGGAACACATATGAGTCGCTTCATTGAAATTTTGAATATCCACAGAGAAAACATTGCCATATTATCGCTTGAAGCAATACTTCAAGAAACAAAAAAATCTTTAAAAGCAGCAACGGCACACATTGAAATTGATTTTCCTTTTTTCCTAAACAAACCAGCTCCTGTTACTAGAATCAAAAGTTTCCTTTCTTATGATTGCAAATTCATTGCTTCTAAAAAAGATGAATTTGATTTTGTTATGCAAGTAAAGGTACCAATCCAATTGTTATGCCCGTGTTCAAAAGAAATATCTGATTATGGTGCCCACAACCAAAGAGGAACGGCATGCGTTTCAATTAGAATGAAACATGGAAGTATAGTTTGGATTGAAGACGTTATATCAATTTGTGAAGAAGCAGCTTCTTCACCTGTTTATTCACTATTAAAACGTTCCGATGAAAAATACGTAACCGAATATGCATATAATCATCCAAGGTTTGTAGAAGATGTTGTAAGAAATATTTTTTTACCTTTAGATTCTAATCCAAAAGTTAGATGGTTTTCAATCAACGTCCTAAGCAATGAGAGCATTCACAACCATAATGCTTACGCAGAAGTTGAAAAAACAAAAGAAAAATAATGATCACTTATGTTAATCAAAAAAATCTTATAGAAGCCCTTAATGAAGTTGATTGCACAAAAGACAGCTTCCATCACTTTATTCGGAAAAGTAAAGTAATATTACTTAAACTTTCGAATGTAGATTTTAGAGAAGCCACAATACTTAAACAAACTTTTTTAAGTACCGGAGGTGATGTTGCTGTTAACAAAGGTGTTCTAGATCATTCAAAACAAAATAGTACCGTTCTTCTTATGGGAACAAAAAAGACATACAGTGTTGCATTGGAATCTCTTGAAAAACAATGTATTTTTAACCTTCCACATATTTGCGAATCTCTGGGCATATTTCTTAAAAAACTCATAGAAAAAGAATCTAACCCAACCCCTTTGTTTATGGGCATATTAAATGTTACACCTGATTCGTTTTCAGATGGTGGTACTTTATTGTCAGTTTCAGACATTCTTTATAAAACAGAAAAAATGATTAAAGATGGAGCAAACATTATTGACATTGGTGGAGAATCGACGCGTCCTGGAGCTTTACCTGTTCCATTAAAAAAAGAATTAGCCAGAGTTTTACCAGCAATAAAAGAAATTAAAAAGCATTTTCCATCTATCAGAATATCAATTGACACACAAAAACCACTGGTTGCTAAAACTTGCATAGAAGAAGGAGCAAGTATTGTAAATTGCGTGAAGGTGATACCAGAAATGCTTGATGTAGTTTCTTTATCCAAAACCACAGAAATTATTGCAATGCATATGAATGGCACGCCATTAACAATGCAAGGAAAGACAAACTATGCATCAATAATTTCTGAAATTCACTCATATTTTAAGAATATACTAGTACAAGCACATTCTAGAAAAATACAAAACAATAGAATAATATTAGATCCTGGCATTGGTTTCGCTAAAACTCCAGAACAAAACTTAAAAATTTTTAAAGAGCTATCATCTTTTTTTGATTTGAATTGTAAAATTTTAATTGGACATTCTAGAAAAAGTTTTTTCCAACATATGCTAGGTATTGATTTAGAGGATAGAGATATTCCCACTTCTGCACTTTCAGTGTTTCTTTGGAAACAAGGAGTAGACATTCTTAGAGTTCACAACGTAAAAGCAACTAGACTAGCTATTCTAACGTCCCAGTTAATGTATAAATGAACTCTGTTCTATTTTCTATAGGCAGCAACATTGGTAGAAGAAAATCAAACATTGAAGAAGCTATTTCATTTTTATTAAAAAGTGGTTTTTCTATATTTAAACGATCAAGCATCATAGAAACAAAACCTTATGGAGGAATAAAGCAAAACCACTTTTTAAATTTAGTTCTTTTTGCAAAAACAAATCAATCTGATCCTTTTTCTATCTTAATGACAATAAAAAAGATCGAAAAGAAAATGGGTCGCATAGAAACACATCGATGGGGACCTAGATTGATTGACATTGATATACTATTTTGGAATCAAGATATTGTTAATTCTCCAACTCTTAATATCCCACACTGTGATATCCAAAACAGAGACTTTGTACTACTACCTTTGCTTGAAATATGTCCTTTGTACTTTCATCCTGTTTTTAAAACAACCATAATAACCATTTGGAATATTTACAAAAAAAATGATATATGGTATCATGTAGAAAAACTATATGGAGGTTCGACATGAATTGGTCAAACTGGACAAGAATCTTTTTTTCTATTTGGTTAATACTGTTCTCTATCTATACCACAAACGTTTGGTCTTTACATCCAGTAACATTAATTGTCATGGCGTTTGTTATTTTTATAGCAGCAATGTTTGATTTAATAAGCACCCAACGCAAATAGGAAATTTTTGTTGTACCGTTACAAATGCTTATAACAAAAAAAATAATATCAATAAGCATTTGTTTTTTAATTTTCATGGGTACCAACTTTTTGGTACCCATTTCTTCTGATGGAAAACAGAAAAACCAAATCCAGAATAACAGCTTTTTTATACAAAATTGTGGGCAATGGGATTCTTCAGTACTTTTCTTCTGTAAGACGCCTTTTGGTGGTGCTACTTTTAAACATAGTTCTGTTGAATATATCTTTCATAACAATGACTCTTTTACTGTTAATTTTGAAAATACAGCATCGAATCCAACTGGTTTCATAAAATCTCCAATTCAAATTTCGTATGCTTATTCAAAACAGACAATAAGTTCATCAACATGGAAAAATGTTGTATACAGAAATGTTTTACCTGGAATAAACATTTCTTTTCATTTTAGCGGAACAAACCTTAAGTATACTATTAGTGCTCAGGCACATTCTTCTTTAAAACTGTTAGAGTTTAAAGTTGAAAATGCTTCTATAAAATTGGTTGAAAAATCAATGCACTTTAAAACTGACAAAGGAAACCTTCTGATTGATTCAAATCTCATTGCATGGATAACAAAAAACACTAACCAAATACCGGTCAACTACAGACTTATTGATACCAACCGTTGGATACTAGAAATTCCAGTAAGATTTAGACACAACAATATTACAATTGACCCCATACTTAACGGCTTTATGGTTGGTGGAAACAATAAAGAAACCGTTAATTGTATTAATACTGACTACTACGGTAATTCATGGATTGGAGGAGGAACATTATCTCCGCACATAATTTCTCAAGATAAATCTAATAACACGTCAAACTACGATGCTTTCGTAATGAAAATTGATACAAATGGCAATCCAGTTAAGTGTATAATTTTTGGAGGACAAGGCTGGGACGAAGTTTTAGGACTAGACATTGCTTACAATGGAGATTTGGTATGCTGTGGTGGAACAGATTCTATTGATTTCCCTATAACCAAATCTTTATCAAATAATGACAGAAACCACCTCAATGCTTTTGTTGTTGTGGTAAGTAATAGCAAACAATCTATATACTTTTCTTCAATACTTCCAGGATCGTTAAATGATATTGCGTTAGACATTGTTGCTGGACTTAACAATACTATATATATCACCGGGTACACTTCCTCTGTAAATTTCATTACTACCAATAAGTTTACAGAAAACAACAACCTAGATAATCCATGCGATATTTTTATAACATGTTTAAACATTGGCTCTGGGAACATAGAGTTTTCAACTATTATTGGTGGATCAAAATGGGATGCTGGTTTTAGCATATGCTTGGACTTTTTACAGAATATTTATGTTACAGGTTACACTCTATCTACTGATTTTCCAGTTACAAGTTCTGCTCTAGATTCCTCATTGAACGGAAATGAAGATGTTTTTGTGTGTAGACTGTCGTCAGCTGGAGATAGGTTAATTTTTAGCACATTTATTGGTGGATCTTCTTTTGAAGTAGGCAAATCTGTTTCTTGTGATTGGGAAGGAAATGTTTATGTAGCTGGTTTCACAGATTCAAAAGATTTTCCGACATCCAAAAATGCATATCAATCTTATCTAAATGGAAGGCAAGATGGCTTCATATGTAAAATATCTAAAACAGGAGAAGCTATGATGGTTTCCACTTATTTTGGTGGATCAGATTGGGATGAAATAGTTGATCTGGTAACTGACTTTAGAGGTAACATTTTTATTACTGGGGTAACACTGTCTTCAGATTTCCCAATCACAGTAACAGCAGAAAATAAGAATTACTCAGGCAAACAAGACATATTTTATGCACATGTTAATTCACTTATGGATACTCTTATTTTTTCCAGTTATATTGGAGGAGAGGATTGGGATTCAGTTGGGGGAATAGACATTGACATTAACAACAATGTTTATGTAGCTGGTTCATCATTAAGCAGTAATATTAAAAACATAAAAAAGTTATCTGATGGTGGGTTAGAAGACATTATTTTTTGCATTTCTAGCACATATCCTTCAGCAGAAAACTGTTTGACTGATTATTATTTATCGGTTACAGATAAAATGGGAGCATTAATTGTTGGAAATCCATATGAAACAAGTGCATTTAGAACTGTTCCGAATAGTTTTTCTTTCCAAGAATCAGTAAAAACCCTGGGAATGCCTTTTATGGAGGGAATGCAAGGACCTGTTTGTGAATATCTTCAGATAGTACTAAATTCAAATCCATTAACTTCTTTACATAAAAATCCCAATTTAGCCGGTTGTGAAGGAAAAGAAACTAACTATTTTGGACCATATAGTAAAAACGCACTCATGAAATTCCAGAAAATGAAAAACTTGCAAATTAATGGAAATATAACAATAGAGACAGCAATTGAGTTAGACAAATTGTTCTTTACTTTAAAAAGGAATCCAAAGAAATTAGTTCCGTCGTCTTGGGTTTTGAA
This sequence comes from Caldisericia bacterium, assembly GCA_023146045.1. Lineage (GTDB taxonomy): Bacteria > Caldisericota > Caldisericia > UBA6126 > UBA6126 > JAGLCW01. The sequence goes on along the minus strand of JAGLCW010000094.1, from coordinate 26,017 downwards.
GCCATTATACGTAGAAAATAGAGTTAAAATTTTCACACCAGATAATATTCATTGGTTTATAAAAGTGGAAGATCCAACAGATCATTTACAAGGTTGGATAAACATTAGCACTGTTTCTTTTAGTCCTTTTGCCCAAGAAATCTTAGAATCCAGTATTGTTCATTTAGATCCAAAAATAGAGGGAGGAATAGGTGGATGTACTGAAAAAATTATAGCTGATTCTGTAACGTCCTCCTACCAAAACTACTTACCAGAATCCTACCCCACAGAACTGCTACTGGCACTAATTGTTCATGAGTCTTATCCGTCGGTACATCGTTTTAACAACGATTTGCTTACTTTTGATGCAGGTAGAGGAATCCAACAAATCACTACGAATAGCTATGTAGGTTCAGGAATGGGCATAGCTCTTTATACAACCACAGGAAAAAGATATTTACCATATTGGAATTGTTACGAACCTGGTTTGTCAATAAATTATCCATCTAAGCACAATGCTAATTCTGAAAAGTTTAGCGGTTACTACTGGGTGGAAGCAGAATGCCAACAAAATGAGTCCTTTGTTTACTGGGGTGGAATATTCAGAAAAGACCAGTGTATTGGAACCAGCATATATAACTGTTCTCTAGATAATGGTGGGAGGGTATATTCAAATACTGTGTTGGGCATTAAAGCAAATATTTATGATGGGTTAACAGTACTTCATGATAAACTTTGTGCAACTGGCAATGCAAGTGGTTCATACCCAAAAACTTTTCACTCTTCATATTACGATGAAACCATAAAGCTAACAGAAGAAGATATGCAATTTATCTCATCTATTCAAAGATACCATGGATACTTTTCGTTTCCACAAGACGACCCAAATAGCTATCTTTATGCAATCTCTCTAGAATTAGAAAGAATTGGAACATCAATACTCAAAGAAAATAACGAATACTGGTTTTCCTCAACTCACAATAAAAGTGATGGGAAAAATTACTTAGTTTGGGCAGAAAAAATCAGATATGTTTTCAATCATAATATCATTATTCTTTAATTTTCTTCTTTGGAAGGATGTACTTTTCCAAAAAACCAGTATTGATTCTACCAGCAATAAATTCTGGGTGTTTTAATACATTTAGAAGAAGCGGAATATTTGTTTTTACTCCTTCTATCGTGCACTCCTCGAGAGCTCTTTTCGCAATACTTAAACATTCTTGTCTAGTATCACCTTTAACAATAATTTTACCAAGTAGTGAATCATAAAAAGACGGCATATTGTATCCAGAGTAAATGTGAGAGTCAATCCTTATTCCTCTACCAGAAGGGAAATGAACAAATTCAATTTTACCAGCGGAAGGAATGTATGTATATGGATCTTCTGCAACAATTCGAAATTCCATTGCCCAGCCTTTTTGATGCACTTGCTCTTGTTTTATTGGAAGTTCTTCGTTTTCAGCTACATATAGTTGCATTTTAACAATATCTGTACCTGTAGTTTCTTCGGTAATGGGGTGTTCAACTTGGATTCTTGTATTGATTTCTAAAAAGTAAAATTTTTCGTTTTCATCTACTATAAACTCACAAGTACCAGCATTCTCATACTTCAAGTTCTTGCAAAGCCTTACGGCAGATTCTAAAAGTTCTTTTTCCTTATTCTGCGACAAGCCACACGTAGGAGCTTCCTCGATAATCTTTTGGTGCTTCCTTTGGATGGAACACTCACGTACACCAAGATGTATTACATTCCCTTTTCCGTCCCCAAAAATTTGAACTTCTATATGCCTAGGATTCTTTAAAAACTTTTCAATATAAATTTCATCTGAACCAAAAGATGTAAAAGACTCTCTTTGGACAATAGGCAAATATTCCTTTAACTGCTCTTTGTTTTCTACCATTCTAATACCTCTTCCTCCGCCACCCATAGCAGCTTTTAGAAGTATTGGGTATCCAATATTGTCTGCAATTCTTATTGCCTCTTCAACATCTTTTATTGGAGCTTCTGTTCCAGGCAACACGGGAACATTCGATTCGACAGCAAATTTTCTAACAGTCGCTTTGTTCGCACATTTTGCTAACGAAACCGATGAAGGCCCAATAAATTTTATATTGTAATCTGAACAGATAGTAGAAAATGTCGCATTTTCAGATAGGAACCCATATCCAGGATGAATTGCATCAGCGCCCAAAAGTGTTGCAGCAACCATAATTTGGGAAATATTCAAATAACTTTGTGAAGGGCTTGGTGGCCCAATACATACAGCCATATCCGAGAAGCTTACTGGAATTGAATTTAAGTCTGCTTCAGAATATACTTGAATTGTTTCGATATTCATCTCTTTGCATGCCCTAACTATCCTGAGAGCTATTTCCCCCCTATTGGCAATTAATACTCTTTTAATCTTACGCCTCATCTATTGTTTCCTTTGGTTCAATTTCAAACAATAATTGCCCATATTCTACCATTTCCCCATTTTCAACAAATATATTAACAATCTTTCCAGATGTATCTGAATGAATTTCGTTCATAACTTTCATTGCTTCAACAATACACAGGACTTGTCCTTTTTCAATTTCGTCATTTAGTTCTACATATAAATCAGACTGTGGAGATGAAGACCTGTAAAATGTTCCAACTAGCGGAGTGCTTATCATGTGATTATCTGACTCAGTAATTGTTTGTTCTTTTTCAGTCTCAATAATTAACTGTGACTGAGCAATAATATTCTCTTTTGAAGACAGTAAGTTTTCTTTTTGTTCAATACTTATTTTCAGTCCATCACTTTCTATGTTGACGGTTTTTGTCTGATTCTCTCTCATAAGCTTAATCAATCTTTCGACCTGTCCCAATATGTCTTCTGTTTTATCGTTCATACTATTCCTCCTCAATCTTGATTTGAGAAATGGCTATAGATCGAATTCCTTTGCCTTCTCCAGCAGCATCCATTCCTTTATCCGTTGTAGCTTTAATATTTACACACTTTTTTTCAATTCGCAAAGCGTTTGAAATTTTCGTTTTCATTCTCTCAGAATGTTCCATAATGTTTGGAATCTTACAGATTACTGTTATGTCTATATTTACAATCTCCCAATAAAACCCTAAGCTCGTTCCTCTTAGTATTTCAAGAAGTTTCAGACTTTCAACACCCATCATATTAGGAGTTTTTACGCCAAAGAATGAACCAATGTCACCTTTCCCAAGTGCTCCAAGAAGAGAATCAATGATTGAATGGCAGACAACGTCTCCATCAGAATCTCCTTCTAACCCGATTGTATTCTCGAATAAACATCCACCTAGAATTAGTTTACGGTCTTTTTTAAAAGGATGAAAATCCCACCCCAAACCAGTTTTAAAAGAAGATTTTGTTATTTTTTCTAACATTTTGAATGTTTCAATATCTGTGATTTTTTCAGAAGCATACTCACCTTTAACATATTTTATGCATGAATCATTGTCGTACATCATCAATAATTCAGCATCGTCTTTTGCCAATGATTGTTCAGTTCCAATAGCGTTATAGGCTCTAATTAGTTTCTTCTTTTTAAATGCTTGAGGAGTTTGAGCTCTAACAATATTTTTCATTGAAATCGAAGATTGGATACTATTTGCATCAATTTTTTTCAAAGAATCATATATTGGTAATACTGGAATTACACCGTCTATGTCTTCACTAAGCAAATCCAATAAATGGTCAATCGTTCTAGAAGAAACATAAGGACGCGCTGCATCGTGGACAAAAACAAATTCTGACGAATCGTTGCAAGCTAACAAGCCATTTGAAACACTTTTTGCTCTTGTATCTCCGCCTTTAACAATTTTTATTTTTTTTGCTTCTCCAAAATAATCACAAAAAAAGCTCATTTCAAAAGGACCTACAAGAATAATTTCTTCAAAGTTTGGATTTTCAAGAAAGTTAGAAACAGATCTAACAATTACAGGTTTACCAGATAAATTTGCAAAAAGTTTAGACTCTAATGATGAATACCGTGTTCCTTTCCCGGATCCGACAATAATGCAACTACATTTTTTAAGTTTTGCTTTCACGAATGAACTTTCCAAATACGATCTTCCCAGAGGTAGATTGCAAAACTGAAACACATTCCGCTTCTATGGTTTTGTTTATGTAGTTAGACGCATCTTCGATAATTGCCATCATTCCATCGTCTAAATACCCAACAGCTTGTTTTTTTTCTTTTCCAGCCCTAACTAATTTTACAGAGAATGATTCTCCTGCAGTCAATTGGACTCTAAAAACCAACGCTAGTTCATTGATATTTATAACATCAATCTTTTTTTCTCTAGCTTCATCTGTCAATGAAGAGTCTAAAGTTATAATTGAAGAATGAGTGTTCATGGCTAGTTTGAGAATATGTTCGCGAATTGTCCTTGGGGGGATAGTAAAATAAACTTGCTTTAACTTTTTTCCTAACAATTTTTTCAAGGATTCGATAACTGCTCTTCCTTTTTCAACTCTCCTTGCATAAATACTGCTAACTTTTGCTAGACGTTCTAATTCATCATAAGTTATTGATGAAATATAGAAAATCGAATCAAACAATCCCATTTTAACAAGATGCTCAATTCTTCCATCCAATACAGTACTACTGTCTATTACAAAGGATTTTTTTGAGAAAAGCCCGTGAATGTACAATTTGATTTGATTTATTAAACCAGCAATGCTCTCTACTAAAAATGATATGATGTAAAATCCTATAACAAATCCTATTCCAACACCGACTATTGTCCAGAAAAAAATCATAGTGGTAGAAATATTGACTAATTCCGTTCCACTGCTTTTTAGTGGCAACACGTACATTTCTCTAAATAGTATTCCTACAGGAATAGATGTTAAAGAACCAAGAATAAATCTAAGAAGAAGTTTTAAATCGATTAAGCTATTTAATTTTTTATTCATAATTATTAATTTTACTTTTTTTTCTCTTTTTTTGAAATCTATTCACTAAAAAGAAATACATTAGTAAAAAACTTCCAATAATAAGAACAACAAATCCAAATTTTATCCATACCATACCAGGTTTTTCGATCAACTCATATTTCCTTTGTGTCATTCTTTTATCTGTTGTAATAATTATTGAATCTTCATCTGTGTCAATCCACATAATATGCCCTTTTGTTATTTCTGAATATACCCTCACAGGATTAAGTTGTCTTCCACTTTTGTTAGTCATTCTTAATAAATAAAACTCTTCATCGTCAGTATTGTTACTACGAATTTTGAGTCTGGCTTTTTGCTTTATAATGTCTAGTTTTTCCTCAAATTCTAAGGACTCTAGATAATATTCTACACTATCCCATGTAGTGGTCTTACTATTTTTTATTTGTATACCGTTTTCTGTAAAAGGAATCAATTGCAGATCTTTTTTCCAGCTAGTGTTTATTGAGGGAATTGTCATAGAGAAATTTGTGTAATTTCTCGAATAATTCCATATTTCAGGATTAAATTCAATCACATTAAGGTTATTCCCTTTGCATTCCAAAAAAAAAGTTGTTTTATTCCCAATGTACATGTCTATTTTTTTTTGGTTGTCTAACTGTATCAATTGGTACTCATCTAAAACTTTTGGTTTTTGCGTACCTACATACAGCTGCCATGATTGAGACAAAGCTGAAGTTAAAACAATTCCAGGAATAATTAAACCTATGGCAACATGAATTATTTTAATGCTAACTTTTTGCCAGCTTTTCACCCGAACAAAAGCATTAGAAAAAATCCAGTAAAATGCAGAAAATATTGTAACTAAATACACCCAAAATAATCTACTATTCTTAAGTTTTGCGTAAACCAATACAATGCATATTGTAAGAACAAAAGACATGAATATTGAAACCCACATTGTTTTTTTAGAATATTTTTTTTCTAAAATCATATTAATTTGCGAAATATTCAATAGAAGCATGAAGCTAATCAAAAATACATCAATTATTACTTCATTTGTTCTTAGAATTAACTCACTTGAAATCTGGATTATTGGTAAATTCACTTGTAAAAATAGTATTATCCCTAAACAAAATAATGACTTTGCAACAAAATATTTTTCCTTTACTTTCGTGCACTTACTATGATCAAGCTTTTTCCTCTCTTTGTTTTTCCTTTTTTTAATCAAAAAAACTGAAATAGGAATAATAAAAAAGATCAAGCAAATCCCATACAGAGCACTTACTAAGCCGCCTTTGGCATATGAATGTGCAGTGAAACTCTGGAGTAATCCTGATCGGATTAAAAAACTAACATAGTACATTGAAAACACTGAAAAAATTGGGATTATGTAGAATAAAGATGAACTTTTCTTTGGATTTCCTTTTCTATCTAGCATGTGCAACAATGCAACAACACAAAGCCAAAGAGAAAGAGAACCACTCTCTACAGGGTCAAACGCCCAATAGCCTCCCCAACCTATAATCTCGTATGCCCAAAATGACCCAAGAATAATTGCAACAGTTAATCCAAAAAAAGCAAAATATAAACTATAGGAATTTTCTTTTATCCATTCATTGTTTGATTCTTCGATTAAAGAAGCCAATCCAGCAGAAAAGAATAAACCGATAAAAGAATATGCTAAGAAAGCAAAAGGCGGGTGCAATACCATTAGTGGATTACTTAAAACAGGATTTAACCCCATACCGTCAGATACTAGAATTTGCTGTACCGCGAACGGTTTAGATTGAATTAGCAACAGCAGTAAGATTAATTGCATCCCCAATAATATTACGCTTTTCCATACTTTATCAACCATGTTTTTCCGTGCTATCAGCACAGTAAATCCTGTAAATATTATCCATAAAAAAAGTGACCCGGATTGCCCAGACCATGAGCAAGCAATCAATTGTAGTGTAGACATACTCAAACACGAATTATTAAAAACATTTACAAATTCAAAAGAATGCGCCAAAAACAAATACACATAGTAAAGGAAAGAAAAGAATATTAGTCCAACTGAAAAATAAATACCAATATGCGCAAGTTTTTTGAACTTCTTATTATTTAACAAGAAAACAGCAGAGATTAACGACAAAAACGCTGATATATATAAAAAACCAGTTCCAACCATGATAAATCCTTCATACTTTTTCTTTATACAGTGTTTATTTAAAAACTGTAAGAAATGTAATTGAGAAAAAATTTTCTTTCCCATATAATTATGTCGATGAAGATATTAAATAAAACTACACAATTAAGTTATTTTACCATTACGTTAGTCTTTTTTTTAATCTTGCTGATTGTTTCATCGCTTTTTTGGATTGAATCTAAAAACACTTTCGCATCTGGATCACTAAAAAGCAATTGGACAATTGAAACCACCGAGAACATCACATCTCATGCGATTTCTGAAAAAGGCTCCTTTATTGCAGTTGGAAGCGAAACTGGTTTAATTTCAATATTCAACGAAGCTGGAGAGTTGCTATTCGATCATCAATTTGAAGATCCAATTCTTGATATAGAATTTACTTTTGATGAATCATCTATTCTTGTAAAATGCTATTCTGTTTTTTGTATTGACATAACGGAACAACGCACAGTTTGGGAAAAGTTTTATAAACCAGAGAATTTTTTTATCCAAGATTTTTGGGTATTCAAAGATGGAAAAATAGGCTTTCTTGCTTCATCTCTCCACAATCTAGAAAATTACTATTTTTTAACAAATTCAGAGGGAGCCACGATTGAGACACCAAAAAAGCTCCCAGATACTTACTCTAGGTACAAACTAACGCCTTCTCCGGATGGTAAACTACTTATATGGAGCACGGGAAAAGGAGTTATTGAGTGTATTAGCTACTATGCTTTTGTTCACTGGAATAAACAAATTTCAGTTGATGGAAACACATCGTCCAAGAAATATCCATTCTTACAAGACATAAGCAACGATGGAAATATTTGCATAAGTTTTAAACAAAGAGTTAACAATGAAGAACTATATCATTTGTTTCTTGCAAACATCGATGGAGTAATTCTTTGGCAAACAGACGTTAAAGAGCCTATTACAAAAGTTTCTTTTTCTCAAAAAAAAGATGTACTTCTAGTTACAACCTCATCAACATTACTTTTGTATGATTTATCTGGTGACTGTATCCTATCTAAAGAAAGATTTGGGTATAAGATTGATAATGCGGAAATTTTCTATTCAAATTTTTTTATCACATATACTCCGAAAACAGATTTGCGACCATTTTACTTGCAGAAGGAAATTGTTGAACTTAACTGGAGAAAACACTTAATTTGGAGAAAACATTCTTTAAGTACGCGTAAAACGGAATTTTCACTTACAGATAATGGTTTAGTATTTATCGAAGTGAATCTACCAAATCAAATAACATATTTTAAATATCAGTTTTCTGATCAGAAAAGGAAGGTTTAGCAATGTTAGATCATGGTGTATTTTTTTCAGAACGCTCTGGCCGAGTAAAGTCTTCAATTATTCGTGAACTGCTAAAACTTGGTAACCAACCAGGAATAATATCCTTGGCTGGAGGTTTACCTGATCCAGATTTATTTCCGATTAAGGAATTCAAAGAATGCATGGACGAAGCATTAACTCCAGTAAATGGAAAAATTGCTCTTCAATACGGAGAAACAGCAGGGTATATGCCATTTCGTGAATCTATGCTAGAGCTATCAAAAAAAGATGGTATTGACAATATTGATTTAGACAATCTTATTATAACAACTGCATCTCAACAAGGCATTAGCTTTATTTCTCAAGTTTTTATCGGTAAAGGTGATATTATTATCACTGAAAAGCCAACATATTTAAGTGCAATTCAGAGTTTTACTACTTTTGGCGCTGTTTTTAAATGTGTAAACATTGACGAACACGGTGCGAAAATAGACGAGCTAGAAAGCATTCTTGCGAAACTAAAATCCGAAGGAAAAACACCAAAATTCTTCTACACAATCCCAACTTTTCAAAATCCTGGTGGGGTTTGTATGAGTCTTGAAAGAAGAAAAAGAGTCCTTGAATTAGCAAAAGAATACAATTTCCTTATCGTAGAAGACAATCCGTACGGTGATCTTCGATATTCTGGAGAAGCTGTTCCTTGTCTAAAATCTCTAGATAGAGAAAACGAAAGAGTAATTTATTTACGTACTTTTTCCAAAATACTTGCCCCAGGAAACCGTCTTGGATGGATAGTGGCTCCAAAACCAATAATTGCTCGAATCAATTTAATGAAACAATCTTCTGACTTATGCTCTCCAGTAATTATTCAAATGGCTACAGACTTTTATCTAAAAAAAGACTACCTTTGGCCACATATTGAAGAAATTAGAGAAGTATATTCCGTTAAATGCAAGACAATGATAGATGCAATAAACAAACACTTCCCTAAGGAAGTAAAAACTAATGTTCCCGAAGGGGGGATGTTCCTTTGGTGTGTACTCCCAGAATACATTGACACTCAGATAATGTTCAAAATTGCAGTAGAAGAGCAACAAGTTGCATATATTCCAGGATCAGCTTTTTACCCAGACGGAAGTGGGAATAATACACTTAGGTTAAACTTTACAAAGCCAACCCTAGAACAAATAGAAGAAGGCATAAGAAGACTTGGAACATTGATTAGTGAAGAAGTAAAAAAACATGGCTAGAAAACGATATAATCACAGTCCAAAAAACAAGAATTCTATACCAGAAGTTAAATCGACGAATTCAAATTTAAAAAAAGGATTGGTGATAATTTTAGCTGCATCACTCTTATTCAATGTTTTTTTCTTTACAAATATGATTAGCAAAAAAAGTTTAATAGAGACTGTTGAAACAGCAGCAATGAAGTCAACCTTTTCAATTTCTAATCCTGCAGTTCTTAGAGACTCAGACGATAAAAATTTCAAGATAAAGGTTGGAGAAATTTGGGACAATAAGCTACAACGTGAATTAGGTTTCACTGCTCAGTTTCCAATACCTAATTTCCCAGATGGAGCAGTAATCTTTGATGCTCAAATGTCTGTTTATTCAATAGGAATGATGGACTCTTTTTCTATTGGTGGAGCAAAAACATATCTCGGGAGCTACTTCCACCATTTCAATGGGCTAACAATTGACGCTCTTGCAGGCAATAACGGAATTTTCAAACCAGATGAAGAAGATCTAAATAAGTTCGCTGAAACTTTTAAAGAAAGCTTTTTAAAGACATTTAAAATGGTTTTTCTTTATGCTAAAGGTAATGAAGAATTTAAAAGACTTTTCCCAAACGGTCTATCTTTGGCAGGACAGGGTGATTTTTTAAAGACATTCCAAGGAACAGATGTATCTGGGAAAAAGTGGACGCTTTCTGATCTAAAAGGTGAAAATACTGCATTAATTTATGTAGACGTTGGGTGTGGTACTTGTAAATCAAAATGCGGAACAGTAAGAGATTTATTGACTCCTTATGGCATTAAAGTAATATTTATTACTGACGCAAATGAAATAGACTCTGAAAGGTTCATTACAGATTATGCAAGAACTGAACCAGTAATATGTGACTCAAACAGATCAATATCAAACGTTTTGTATCTTGGTGAAGCACCATATTTAATGCTAATTGATGGAAAGCTCAAGATCCATTATAAAGATGCCATAAATAGCATCACAGAAGATATAGAACCAGCTATTGTAAAATTTGTAAAGTAAATTGAGAAAGATAAAAAAGCCCTGGGAATTTCCCAGGGCTTTTTTATCTAAATTTACATACGTCATTATTTGATAATTGTAACTGTTCTTGTCTCTCCGTCCCATTCTACTTTTGCTCCAAGTCCTTCTGAAACAAACCTTATTGGCACCATAGTTCTACCACTCATTATAAATGGAGGGGCGTCCATTTTAACGGCTTTACCATTGTGAATAGCAACATCAACTCCAATAATCATAGAGATTACATCGTCTCCAAATACGATTGATATTGTTTTTGTCTCTCCGTCCCATTCTACTTTTGCTCCAAGTCCTTCTGAAACAAACCTTATTGGCACCATAGTTCTACCAGAGACAATTGTAGGTGGAACATCTAAAACCATTTCCTTATCATTGATAAAAGCACTTTTACTGCCGATTACTAATTTTATTGTTCTTTTTTGAGTACCCGTAATACTAAATGGTATACTTTCAAAAGACGTAAGTATTGTTTTATTGTCAATATTTCTTACATCAAGTTTCTTTTTGTTAAAAACTACAGATCCAACTTTTAGACACTTAAAATTTACTGTAGCTATTAATCCACCAATAACGCTTTCTTTTGGTTCACCCATAACAGCTGTAGATATCTCAATAGTTGCTCCATTATTTGTTGGCATGAACATTGTTCCATTGGCTTTTGTATCTTTCAAATAGTTTCCTTCTGTGACGCTAACAAATTCCAGAAGATCATTCTGGTACTCAAAAGTTAACTGTATCCCTCTAACAATTTGATCAATTTCACTTATTGCTACATTAAATGCAACTTCATCCCCCACCATAAAGGCTTTCTTTAATGGTTGCACAATTTGAATTTTAGCACCAGCAAAAGCCCTCCCAATACTTAGTACAATAGGTCTTTTATTAACACTACTTGTATTATTTTCAGCAAAATATCTGAAATTCATACTGAAAAAAACAAGATCATTAAAATCTATTACCCCATCTCCAATAGAATATTCAGCTGGAGCTGGTGGTGGATTTCTGGAGCACCACACATCACATCTCTCGAATGGCGATCCAGAAGTTTGAGTTTGGCTGTTCCAGCCAGGATTTCCGATTCGTTTACCATACGCCAAAGAAAAAATCATCATATCATCAAAATTGACCAAACCGTCTTTATTGAAATCACAAATATGAGATTCGTTTGAACTACTGCTTTGAACATAAAAAATGCAGTTTTCCGTTAACACAGATTGAGATACACCGTCTTTATTTCTTATGTCAGCTTTTTCAATACCAATTGAAGTAAGTGTTCGTTGTCCAGCTCTTTGGCTAAGCAATACTGTGGAAGAAATTGATTGCAAAGAAAAAGTTACAGTAGCTATCTCTCCAAAGCCACCAACAGAACCATTTGTCCTTGAAATATCAATTTCTAACATACCACCATCAATCAATTTGTGAGTAAAAAATGTTGATCCGTTGTCTTTTTTCAAAAAGGATCCTTCATTAACATCAACAAAAGCAAAATAGTTTTCATCGAAGTGTAAAACAATTTTTGCAGCCATAAAATTAGATACTTCAGCACCTTTGTCTCCAACCATTACTTTTATTTTATAAGATGCAGGTAAAGATTGCTCTTTTTTTACATAATTGATTGGAGAGTCTAGCCATACTATTACGGGTTTCGTGCTGCTTTGATAGTTGCCCTCCCATTCAATCACAGAATAATCATTACACACAATGTTTATAGTTTGTGTTTCAGGAGAAAAAATACATCCTTCTTTGCTTGGTTTTAATGTATATGTTCCTTTTTCCAGAGACAATCCTGAATCAAAGAATCCAGTTAAAGAATCTGATTGAATTGTTTTAGTTACGTTTCCATTTTTCAATATTTGAATTGATGTCCCTTTGGTATAACGGTTTAAAAAATAACCCTTGAATCCACCAAAACAATCCGGTTGACATTTTAACTTGAAAGTAACAGATGCTGAATCTGGACATGCTTTAGGCTGTACACTAATTGAAGGTGGAGAAAAAGTACATCCGTCTTTGCTTGGGACAAGCTTATACATTGTATTTGTTGAAAGTATACACCCTGTATCAAACCCATTTGAACCAGGATTTGTCAGTGTTAAGATCAAGTGCTTTGAACTTTCGTCAAATACTTGCAGAGATACACCGTCATATCCTCCATCAATTCTAGAATATATCCTACCTTTTTTAGACGTACAAGAACATTGGAATTGTACTGTTTTACCATCCTTAGAACAATCTACTTTGACCAATTGAGATTCTGGAGAAAAAGTACACAGACTGTTTTTTGGCTTAACTTTATAAAACTCGTCACATTTCAAAGTTTTTCCAGTATCGTAATATCCATCAGCACCTGGGGCATTAATAATATCAGCAATATTACCTGCTTGGTCATATATGTAAATTGCAGTTTGCTCTTTTTCTACGTTAATGCAATCTTCTGGTATTTTAATTAACAGTCTACCACCATTTTTATCACACTCACACTCAAATGCAACCTGGTTTATCTCTGGACAGCACAACAATTTTTCTATAGTTTTAGATGCTGGTGAAAAAGTACAATCTTTTTTCTCTGGTACAACCTTGTAATATTTATCGCAAGGAAGCACACATCCAGTATCAAAAACCCCTCCAATATTCGAGGTCACAGTTATAACTAAATTATTATTGATATCATATATATGTATAACCGCATCTGTAGCACATTCTCTAGATAGGTGTACTTTTATTCGCCCATCTTTTTCTTCGCAATCACATTCGAATGAAGTTTTTGTTTCAGATGGACAGCAGTCAAGTACTAATTGCTTAACTGGTGGATCAAATGTACAACTATTGTTTTTTGGTACAATTTTATAAGATTCATTGCACAATAATGTACATCCTGTTCTAAAATAGCCATCAGAGTCTACAGATGTAATAATTTTTGCAACATTACCGTGAGTGTCATAAATATATATTGAAGTTCCTTTTTGACAATTTTCTGGAACATATATTGCAAAACTCCCTTTTTTCTGAGTGCTTCCACATGAAAATATTACTGTTGAAATATCTGGGCAACATTTTAAATAAACAACTTTCCTACTTGGGGAAAAATTGAAAGAAGGGTTATATGGAACAATTTCATATTTTTTATTGCATGGGATTGAACATCCTGAATCAAATTCTCCTTGAGGGTTAACAGAAGTTAATGTAGTATACAGTCTTCCGTTTTCATCATAAATGTTAATTTTAGTTCCACTTAAACACTTTTCGTCCATTTTAACAATAATGCGCCCTTTTTTTGAACCGCATTCGCACGTAAATGCTGCAGTCGTGATGTCAGGACATGGCAAAACAAGAACTTGTTTTTTTGATGGACTAAATGTGCAGTTATCATTCTGAGGAACAAGTGTATAATTTTTGCCGCTTTCTATAGAACACTGAGTGTCATATTGACCTTGAGAATCTGGTTTTATTATATCAACTAGGGATCCTTTTTCATTGTAGAGATTTATAACTGTTGTTACATTGTCAACTTTAATGCACTTATAAGGAAGCTTTACGACAATTCTTCCTTTTTCTTTTGGTTTTTCAGAACATCTAAAGCTTATCTGAGATATATCAGGACAGCACTTTACTGAAACACGCTGAGAAGCAGGTGAAAAAACCATGTTTGCGTTTTTGGGAATTATGTTATACATTCCGGGGCAAGGAAGAGTACATTCTGTATCAAAGTATCCACCTCTAGAAGCAGAATTAAGAGTTTTAACTAATGAACCATTAGAATTATAAACATTCACAGTGGTACCTGAAATACAACTTCTAGGAATTTCAATCTTAATTCTTCCTTTGTTCATGCTACCACTAGTGCATTTAGTAAACTCAGCTCTTGCATATTCTGGACAACATGGAACATTTACAACTACAGATTTTGGAGTAAATGCCTTTTGTGGATGCCTTGGAACAACTTTGTATGATTTTTGACACGGCAACGTACACCCTGTATCAAAAACACCGCTTAATGTTTTTACAATAGTTCCTTGTTCATTAAAAATATCAACATAAGTTCCAGGTTTACAATCTTCAGGCATATATACAACAATTCTTCCTGAATCTTTTTTGCAATCACAACTAAAAGTTACTTTGGTTTCTTTTGGACAACACGCAACTTTTACTCTTCTAGATTCTGGAGAAAAAGTACAATTTTTATTTATTGGTTGTACGACATACTCTGTATTACAAAATAACTCACAACCAGAATCAAAAGCTCCCTGTTGATTATACTCTGTCAAATTCATTGACTGGTTGTTACTTACTCCAGTAATTCGTACAGAAGTACCACGCAAACAATTTTTTGGCATGTAGACAAGTATTCTGCCTTTTTCTTCGTGTCCTTCACATTTACAAGTAAACCTTACTGTTGCTTTTTTTTCGCATTCGACAGTTACTTTTTGTGAAGAAGGTGTAATGTTACAACCTATTTTCATTGCTTCGACTATTGCAGTACCTCCTGGTAAGCTAAATGGTGTAGTAAAATTTCCTTGGCTATCGGTAGTACCTTCCCATAAAGTTTCTCCATTCTCGTTTTTTACGGTAATCCTAAAACCTGCTCCGCATGATGCAGGCGAAATACTACCACTAATTGCTCCATTACAGGGCCTTGGAATTGCTATTGATTGCTTAACTGGCAAAATAGTAAAAAATAGAACCAAAACACATAAATAAACCAATGTACGTTGAATCCAGGATCTTTTCATATCATTCCTCCTACATATATTGTTTTTAACTATTCTACAACATTATCCTAGGCAAACTAAATGAAATTGAACTTTTATTCCTTTCATTATTCTAAAATCATATGTTACAATAAGAAAAAACAATCAGGAGGTCCATTGTATGAAAAGGACATTTTCAATAATAACCATATTTGCAATAGCTTTTGGGATGCTATTCGTTGGGAGCCCAACAAAAAAAGCTTCGGCTATAGTTAAAAAGATGGTTTTGGTTGAGCAATTCACTGCTACATGGTGTGGCTATTGTCCTGATGCCAGCGAAACAATAGATGCACTATACTCTCGCTATGGAGAAAAAGACTTCATATTGCTTAAACACCATTCTTCAAATGGCGGAGATCCAATGGGTAATAGCTTTGCTAATTCCAGAATGGCAAAATTATCAGTTGGTGGGTTCCCTTCCTTTTACATTGACACAAAAAAGTGTCCAGGAAGAGACACCGACACTCTTCAATCTCAAATTAAAAAATCAAAAGCTAGAGGTTCTTCATGCGAAATTTCTGTTGAACAAAGCAGCATTAGTGATAACACTGTAACGTTTAAAATAGAATACTCAAAACTTCCAGATCGTGCTGAAATATACTACTGTCTAGCAGAAGATTTTATTTACGCCAAAGGATCAAATGGAGAAAAACGCCATCGTTTTGTTTCTCGAACTGGTGGAACAGTTAAAGTAAACGACACAAAAGGTATTGCAGAAGTAACAGTTGAGATAGACCCCGATTGGTCCGTAGAAATGCTTAGGGCATATGCTTGGATAGAAAGCAGAATTGGAATTGAAAATTCTTCTTATTTCGCTTTTGGTCAAAAGAAAATAAATGCTTCTGGTGCTGTTATTGCTTCCTACCCAAATGAAATTGACTTCGGTCAAATGAAACAAAACGGCAAAGCAACAACAAATTTAAATATTAGAAATTGTGGTAGTAAATCAGAAACAGTAAGTATTGAGTGTAACGAAACTTTTTTTAAACTTAACAAAAATTTTTCGTTGTCTGCTCTGAGTGAAACTAAAGCTAAATTAAGCATAAACACAAAAGGATTAGACCCTGGAACATACAGGGGCATCCTGTCTATTAATGGTAGCACATACAAAAAATCAGTTCCTTTTAAACTTCAAGTTTTACACACCCCTAAAATTCAAATCGATTTAAGTAACGTTGATTTTGGTGAAGTAAAACGAGGTTCAGGAAAATCAAAGGAATTCACAGTTAACAATATTTATGATGGTCCAATTAGTGGCTCCATTTCTTCTTCTGAAAAATGGCTAAGAACTAGTCCAAGAAGCTTTAGTGAGAATAAGACTAAATGTAAAATACATATTAGCACTAGCAAATTGTCGTCTGGAGCCTACACGGGAACGATCAATATTAAATCCGATGGTGGTGACAAAGAAATTACAATTAGTGTCGTGATTCTTGCAGCAGCAATTGTAATCGCTCCACAAGAAATAGATTTTGGCACTGTAATTGACACAGAAGCTAAAGAAGCTAAAGAAAGCATCACAATCTCTAACACTGGAGACGCGAAAGCAGAAGTTTCTATTGAGCAAGTTCCAACATTTATTAAAATTGACACAAATGAAGAATTCTCTCTTGAGCCAGGCGAAGAAAAAAAGATAAGTGTATCAATCAATACCAAAAAATTAAAGATCGCAACCTTTAAAGATACTCTAATCTTTAAAGTTGAAAAGGAAGAATTTAATGTTCCCGTTAAACTTGAAATTGTAGAAGCCCCTGCAGAACTTTCCATTGAGTGTGACTCATTGAAAGAAGATACAATTTATGTTACGACAGACAGTGATCCAATAGAAGTGAAGCTTTCCATGCTGAATATTGGTGCAGCAAAAATGTCTGGCTCTGTTGAGATTGATGGCCCATGGCTTACAGCTTCTGTTACATCTTTTTCAATACTTGGGAATAGAAAAAAGACTGTAAAGCTTATGTTTGATCCGCAAAATGCAAAAACCGGTGAAAACAATGGATTTATAATGATCACATCAAATGGTGGAGATTTAAAAATTCCAGTAACATTTAACTACACAAAGGAACCAGTAATAATTAGGTTCGTGATTGGCAATAAAACAGTTTTAATAAACGGTGAACCAAAGATAATGGAGGCTTCACCTTTTATTTCAAAAGGGAGAACAGTTGTTCCAATAAGAATTATTGCAGAAGCATTTGGAGCAAAAATTGATTGGGATGGTAAAACTCAGACAATTACAATTACACAAGGTAAAAATGAAATTAGTATGAGCATCGGCAAGCCTATTGCAACTGTAAATGGAGAGAAAGTAATTTTGGATACAGCCCCAGTTATTAGCAGTGGGAGAACATTCGTTCCACTAAGATTTATTGCAGAAGCATTTGGAGCAAAAATTGATTGGGATGGTAAAACTCAGACAATTACAATTACATATTGATTAGTGTTGTAAATTCTACATATTTTGATAGAATACCAATTTGCGATATTAATTATTTTAATTTAACAGGAGCATGTTATGGGTAGAAAAAATAAAACTGGAACTAACGGTCGAGATTCAAACCCCAACTATTTGGGAGTAAAATTATACGATGGTCAATTAGCACAACCAGGAAGCATTATAACTCGTCAAAGAGGAAGCAATGTATATCCTGGATTAAATGTAGTACAAGGTAGAGATTTTACACTTTCAGCCACCGCTGTTGGAAAAGTAAAATTTGAACGTTATGGAAGATCACGCAAAAAAGTTTCGGTCTTACCAATTGACTAACTTTATGCTAAACAAAAAAAGCCCTTTCCGGTTATGGAAAGGGCTTTTTTTGTTTAAATAATTATGTTTGTTGATGAAATAAAAATCTTTGTTAAAGCTGGTAAAGGCGGAGATGGAGTTATCAGCTTTAGAAAAGAGAAATTCGTACAAAAAGGTGGACCAGATGGCGGTCATGGTGGCCATGGTGGAAATGTTTACATGGAAGCCAACAATGGTTTGTCATCATTAGGTGATTTCTTCCACAGGCGTCATTTTTTTGCCCAAAAAGGCGTAAACGGCGGGAGCTCTAAATGTAATGGGAAAAAAGGACAAGATAAAACCGTCCTTGTTCCAATCGGAACGCTTATTTACGAAATAATAAAACCACTAGATTTAGTTGAATCAGGAGTTAAACAGACTCCTTCGCTAAGGCTTTTAGCTGATTTAAACCACCACCAAGAGAGAGTGCTTATAGCAAAAGGCGGAATTGGAGGCAAGGGTAACTCCTCGTTTACAAATTCTGTAGATCAAGCTCCGCGCATAGCAGAAAAAGGAGCTCTTGGAGAAGACAAAGAAGTATTTTTAGAATTGAAATCTATCGCTGATGTTGGATTAGTTGGACTTCCGAATGCTGGCAAATCAACATTACTATCAAAAACAACTAATGCTAACCCTAAAATTGGTGCATATCCATTTACAACAATAATTCCCAATGTTGGAGTATACACAATTTCACCTGGTCGCACATTTACGTTTGCAGATATACCTGGAATCATTGAAGGTGCTTCCGATGGGAAAGGGTTAGGTTTTAAATTTTTGCGCCATATTGAAAGATGCAGACTTCTTTTATATCTAATAGACATTGACACAGAAACACCAGAAGAATGCCTTAAAACATTAAATGTTTTGTTTAATGAAGTAAAAGACTATGACGAAGATTTATTCTCTAGAACGACTGTTATATGCGGTAACAAAATTGATACAGCTAATGGTATGAAAAACATGCCGTATATTGAAGAACAGTTTAAGACTACTGGAAAACCCTATTTCTTTATATCTGGAAAAAATGGAGATAATTTAGACACATTATGCAATTATTTGTATGAAACTGTTAAAAATTTACCTGAAATTCCACTAGAAGAAGAAACCTATGAAATCCAAACATTAAAAGACAATGCAGTAAGTGTAACTATTGAAAACGGGGTATATGTAGTTCATTGTGAAAAATTAGAGCGTACTATAGCTGGAACTGACTTAGGATATGCTGGAAGTTTAAGATATGTTTTCAGAATGTTTAGAAAGTATCATATTGATTCAATATTAAAATTTCATGGCATAAAAGAAGATGACCTTGTTGAACTAGGTGGGAAACGCTTCCAATGGTTTTAAAGAATCGTAATATTGGTTTTTTCGGCGGCTCCTTTGATCCAATTCACATTGGTCACTTAATATTAGCAGAACAGGCTCGTATTCATTTTTCGTTAGAGCATATTTACTTCATTCCAGTAGGAAACCCAGGTCATTTTAAGGATCATGCGTTGGTAGTATCAAAATCTAGATACAATATGTGCGTCCTTGCAACAGAATCAAATCCATTTTTTTCTGTTCTTTCCACAGAGGTATCAAAAGATTCACCGTGTTACACTATTGACACACTTAAACTATTGAAAAAGAAAAAACAGTTTCAAAACAACGAAAAATTCAATTTTATTGTTGGGGCAGATTCAATTCTCCATCTAGATTCATGGAAGTCTCCAAAAGAGCTACTACAAAGTATAACTTTCTTAGTTGGTAACAGACCAAATTATAAAATTGATCAAAAAACTTTATCTGCTCTTTATCATCGTTTACCTGAAGCTGCTAATAGAATAAAGTTATTCCCCATGTTAGGTATAGATATTTCTTCCAGCATGATTCGGGATAAAATAAAACATAAAGAATCCATTAATTATCTTTTACCAAGCTGTGTAAAATCTTATATTGAAAAAAACAACTTATACGAGGAGGAATGATATAGATACTCAAAAAGTAACAACCGAACAAAAAAAAGAGTTAATTATTGAATTACTAAAGGACATGAAAGCTGAAGATATTGTAATCTTAAAAGTGGATCATTTGACATCCATAACAAATTATTTCATTATTTGTACTGCAGATAATTCAACTCTTTTGAAAACAATTGTCTATAACCTAGAAAAAGAAATGCGAGCAAAAGGTATTAGAATTTTATACCAAGTTAAAGAAAAATCTCCCGAATGGACAGTTGTCGACTTTAGTGACATCATTATTCACGTGTTCATGCCAGAAGAAAGAAAAAAATACGCTTTAGAAGATTTTTGGAGCCAAGCTCCAAAAACAGTTATTGATTATTAGATTTACCTTGACTTACTAAAATATTATTTTACCCTTTTAGAAGTCTGGAGAGGTGACCGAGTGGTTGAAGGTGCTCGCCTGCTAAGCGAGTGAGTGGTTTATCCCGCTCCGGGAGTTCGAATCTCCCCCTCTCCGCCATAATATTCCACTAAGTATTCACAGATATTCTTACACATGCTATAATTTTGTTATGAAAAACCATATTACCTCCATAATACTTGTTTCACTTCTTTTTTCCTCAATGTTGTCTTGTGCAGATAAAATTGAAACTTCAGTTCCTTTCACGCCTGTCAGAATAAACTCTAGCAGTATTGGTTGGTATACCCAAGATTTAATGCCTTTTCCGGTGATTAAATCCTGGAATGAAGTCCAAAATGAGAATAAACACCTATACATTAGAGGTGCATACCCAAAAATTAGTGGCACAGAATTCAAAAATTTTAACTCAATATCCAAATCAATACCACAAAAAGAGATTGACTTAGTTTCAGATTTTGCATCTCAATATCATGATTCTTTCCTTAAAAACCAATTCGCTAGTACAAATTACGGATACAATATCTCATATTTTGATTTTCGTTTAATTTCAATTCCGTATACATTTTTTTCAAATTTTGGTGGCTCATCACCAGAAGATTTAGTATCTGTACTAAACTATGATTTTAAAAAAGAAAAGACGGTTCTAAATAAAGAATTATTTTCTCCATATGATAAATTTTTAAAAGAAATTGCTGAAATTTGTAAAAACAGCTTAACAAGACAATTCAAAAACCCTAAGTCAACAAATAGTAAATATATCGAATTTTTGGCATCAAAATATGATAAAGAACTAATTGTTTCTGGGACAGACCCTTCTAATGAGGAAAATTACAAACATATAATGATCCTTAAAAAAGGTATTACAGTTTTTTTCCTTTCTGAACAAATTTGTAAATCAAACTCAGGTATTTGGGAGGTATTTATTCCATACGAAGATATCTCACAATTTACAAAGTTTAAAATTAATGAAAATGCATACTCCGAAATTGATTATCCTAACGACTTAACTATCTATGCTGAGAATGGTAGTTTTTTATTGCATTATCCTTCTACTCCAATAATAAATCCAAACAGGACAAACAGAAATGTAACAGTTAGTCCAGATAATTCTCACGCGGAAGGTTCAGTAAATTTCTATCTTCCTGTTACTTTCCCGGATAACAGGAAAACAAACTTCGCTCAAGCATATGTAACAATATCATGGGATAATCTAACTGCATTTAAATCAGACAGTAAAGAAAATAAAACAAAAAGCACTATTGATGGGATTGAATTTGATCGATATGAGTATAGCGATGCTGCAGTTGGTAACGATTATGAAATTGTATCGTTTATTGGTAATTGCCTTAAAATGAATTACAAACTAGACATCACAATACACTCAACCAATATAGAGAACTACGATCCAGGAACTGTTGAACCATTTGACAGGTCATCTGTTATTGAAGAAATTAATACAGTGTTTGCTACTTTTCAGTTTAGGTAATTTTACTCTACTTAGGCAATTCTAATACTGTTGCGGCTCATTAAATTTATACTCGAGTGAGATACCTGCTTGCTTAAACATTTCTTCTGATTCTTTTGCTAATTGATATTTCCTTTCGCAAAAAACTCTTTTGATTCCACAGTTAATTATTAGCATTGTACAAGTTCTGCATGGTGTCATTGTGCAATAGATAGTTGCTCCATCTATTGATATTCCTCTTTTTGCTGCTTGGCAAATGGCATTTTGCTCAGCATGAACAGTTCTAACGCAATGTTCAGATATTGAACCATCAAAATTCACTTGTTTTTTCATTAAGTGTCCTACATCGTCACAGTGCGATAATCCCACTGGTGACCCAACATATCCTGTAACAAGTATTTGATGATCTTTAGCAATTACACAACCGCTTCTCCCCCTACTGCATGTAGCTCTTTTAGCAATTGCATGAACTACTTCCATAAAATATTCGTCCCATGTAGGTCTATTATATTTTTCTTCTTTCATGCAGAAACTCCTTAATATCTTTTATAAATATATCAATTAAATCATTGTTTAAAATCGTCCAATCAGCAATGGCTATTGGCCCACCTTTATCTGCTTTTTCAATCTCATGATAGTCTCTTTCTTCGGCTTCAACTTGTGTTAAGGGTCTGAATAACACATTTTTATCATCACTTACAGCTTGTCTATTTTTTAATCTTACATATCGCACAGCTGGAGGGGAATATATTGCCAGATTAAAAAGTCTATCTCCATATTTTCGTTTAAGCAACTTGTATTCAGCAAAACTATAAAGACCATCAATTACTATACTTGTTGTTACAATTAATGAATTTATTTTCGGCTGGTTTAATACCGCAAAGGCTCCCATACCATAATCTTTTCTAAGCTTTTCTCTAGTTTTTCTTTCATTATTCTCATTAATTTCCTGATGGTTTTTTATCAGCTCATCCATAACAACTTGTCCAAACCGCAGATATTCATAGCCAAATTGCTTAAATACATTAGCAGCAGTTGTTTTTCCAGATCCACACATACCTGTTATTGCAATAATTTCATTCAATGCGACCTCCAATAGAAAACTTCATTAAAATGTTTCCAGAACCTATTTAAACAAAAAATAAAGTCCTGCAATAAAAACTAATACACCGCAAATCTTTCGTAGTATTACAATTGCATTGGAATCTTGTGTCCACTTTAGATACCCTTGAACAACTTCTGAAAATGTTCCAGCGAAAACAATTACTAAAGAATGTCCAATGGCAAACGATAGAATCATTGCTATAGAAAATATCAAATTTGCTGATGCCTCTTGAAAAACAATACCCAGCATCGGAGCCATATATGCAAAGGTGCATGGACCTAGTCCAACACCAAAAAGTATTCCTAGAAAAAATGCATTCCACAAAGAAAATTCATTAGATTTTTTTTTCATCTTTGGCGAATTCCACTCAATTACAATTACATCTAGTAATTGTAATCCAATGAGCATGAATACTGCAGCCATGAAATAATTACTAAAATTACCTAAATCACCTACGATTCTTCCCAATGAAGCAGTAACAACCCCAATAACTGAAATAGATGCTAACATTCCCAGTGCAAATAATAATGAAATCTGGAATGCTTTTTTCACACTGTTCTCAGAATACTCAGATATATAGCCAATCATAAGAGGAATGGTAGCTAAATGACACGGAGAAAGAACAACACTTAGTACTCCCCAAACAAAAGATACTAGCAACGCAACACCCTGAGAAATTACTATAGCCTTCGAAAGTGTAGCAAAAAATGTACTCATTTGTTTTTCTCCAAAGTTATTCCCATTTCCAAGAATTTATTGATTATCTCCTGCGTGGAAAAAAATCCTGAATGCCTAAATATTTCTTTACCTTTTTCGTTAAAAAATATCTGTGTTGGGATTGCATTAATCCCATACTCTTTAACAAATTCTTTGTTTTTTGCATGTACAAATTCTATTTCAAGAGTATTTGAATATTCTTCTCTTAGCTCTTCTAAAACTTCATCCATCATTTTGCATGGAACACAAATATCAGAACCACACTCTATCATTTTAGGTTTACCATATGTTTGCTCATAAACCACTTTTTGTTCTTCACTAAAATCCTTTGTTTCTTTAGCAACTGCTACAACAATCACAAATAGTAGAACAAGTATTACGGCTCCTATTGATTTTGTTTTTTGATTCATTTTAAACTCTCTTATATTGTTTAGGTGCTAGTAAAACTACCTATCTTATTGCTTTTGAAATGTGCTCCCATATACCATGGTCTTCATATCCTTTTCTCCAAAAAGCAACGCCTTTTAGCCCATATGCTCTAAGTAATTTCATCTTTTCCAGTATTGATCTTTTTTCATCAATCCAAAGACGGTATTTTGTTTTTCCGATAGTCCACTCGCAATAGTATTGCGATATTTCTTTATCCCACTTATAGTGATGCTTCTGAGCTAATTCAAGAGAATAATCCATATAATAGGCTTCTGATTCAACGTCTATTACGTTATTCGTGTTGGTTTCTTTCCAAAGTCTCGAGTAAAACGGAATACCCATAATAATTTTCCCTGGAGTTGTAAACTCCAAGAGTTCTACAACACCTTTCTCCACCCATGGCAATTCTGCAACAGAACCACTAGTGTTTCCACCAGCCCAATACTGGTCATATGCCATTAGTACGACAAAATCGCATGTCTTACAAATTGCGTTACGGTCATAGCACATTGACCAGTTTTCACTTTTTGAAATAGTGGTAATGTCTATAGATAAAATTAGACCATTTTTATAAACCATTGGATACAGTTCTCTTAAGAATTGTGTAAACATTCTTTTATCTTTTAGATAAATATTTTCCCAATCTAGATTTAAACCATCGGCATTGTAAGAAAGAACTACTCTAATCAGTTCATCAATTACTTTTTTCCTTTTTTTTGTACTGTTCAAAACTTCGCTTGTTAGGGCTGGACTAAAACTGTTTGAACTAGTAATCCACACTTGATAATCATTCTTGTGTGCCCAGTCAATATAATCTTTTCTTCCTTTATCTCTTATATCTCCATCACCACTTTTTAACGACAACCATGTAGGAGCTATTACATCTAAATCATTAACAATATATAATTCACTTGGCTCTGGAGTTGTTTGATATACATACTGCCAGACCATAATTATTTTATTCTTAGGGTTTAACAGAACATTGGTTCTTTTGTCGATAACACTAAAAGGTTTACTCTTTTCAAAATAAATTTTGGATACATTTTTTGTTTTTACCCACCCAATGCTTCCACTATTACTCTTAACTTTGGTCCATTTTCCTTTTTGCTCTATTACATCAATGGGAAAATCTTTTTTAAAGTACCCAACAGTATTTTTATAGTCTAGAAAATGCTTCCTTACTCTTGATAATCTCTCTATTTTACTCTTCCCTGGTTGAAAATCTTTACTGTCAATAATTAAAACTTTTTTTTCATTGTTCCAGTCTATTTTCCCTTTGTATATCATCTCTACTCTATTTATGTGCACAAATGGTTGATCTTTTTCCCAAATTAAATCTATTCTACTGTCTAAATTATTATCATTCTTAATGTAAACTACTTGGTACTTATCGGTGTAAACAATTGCTTTTTCTCTACTATCAATAAATATGTCCATACCGAGTGCTGCATTCAACCAAGCTGCTTTTAGATAAATACCCGCCTTGTCAATTTTTAGTACATTTCTGGAACGTTCTTTTCCATTTAGGTAAACTGATACTCTATTGCCTTTAATGTCGTAATTATGGAGCATCTGAAAACATGAACTGTTAACTAAAATGATAAATAATACAAAAATCGCTGTAAGGCTTTTTTTCTTCATTCTATGAGCTACTTCCAGTATTAATATTTCTATATAACAAAAAAGGCCCGAAGAGAAGATCTCTTCGGGCCTTTTCCATTTAAAGGTTGGTTATTGCTACTCTTCAACAACAACTTCAAAGTTTA
>JAGLCW010000093.1 GCA_023146045.1 Caldisericia bacterium | reverse complement strand
TATGTGCTTTTTTTAGCTTCATTTGCAATATCGTAGTTTTCAGTACCAATTGATGGATCAAAAGATAACTTGTAATAATAAATAGACTGTTCAACTAATTGATTAAATATTGAGATACCATTTAATAATATGTGTAATTGTTTTATATATTTTTCTGATGAAAAAGGGATATCACCAATTATTGATTCCAAATATAATAAACGATATGTTTTTAAATATAGAGCATGGCCACTTTTTAATTCACTATAAGCATTCAGATGATTAAAGTCTAAATCTTTTTGTTCAAGTATTAATTTTATATTTCTGGTAAGTTCTAATGCTGTATCTTCTTCTGGATATTGATTTAGGATATTCAAAGTTGATATCAAAGATTCCTTGGTTAAATTACCCATTCTGCTTCTTGTGTCGAAAGATAAAACAGTAAAATAATATTTTGCAATTTTCAATTCGGAATTAATTGATTTTTTGGTGGTAATTGTTTTCCATATTTGTTTTGAGTAATATGAAACAAAACTACCAATCAAGCCAATTCCGGCACCTAGAATAACAAGATTAATTTCATGTGTCATTATGCTAGTTTATTCCTTTTCTTTTAAACAAATATTTTCAATTTGTTCAATTAAATCATTGATATTTGTATAGGGGTTGAAATTATAAATTGGTGTGCCAATAGTATGAGCTTTTTCTTGATATTTTTGAATACGCTTTGCATGAGTTTTTGCTCTATTGGTATCCAATTTTATTTTATCATAAACATCTTCATCACCCTTATCGTAATTAAAGTTAAAATCTTCCAAAAGATATTTAATTAATTCTTCACTATTACTAAAAGCACGACTTGTGTATTTAAAATGTAGAAGAATCCAATATTCGAAGGATATTGACGAAAATGCTATTTCTACATTGCATTGTCTAGCATCATTAAAAGTTTGAGGATGCAAAGTGTATCCATCTTTATCATAAACGATCCATGCAAGATCATTCTTAAACTCTTTTGATTGCTTGGCGACCTGTACTAATTCTTTTCCAGTGTTTTTATCAGTATAAACTAATTTTATTCTATATTCATTAAAGCAAAGTGATTTAATGAATGATGAAAAATAGGCATATTCTGATTTTCTTTTTTTACCTTCACAAATTATATATAATTTGGGTTGAAGTTTTAAAGAACCAGTTTTTTTTCGTGGTTTAGCCATTAGGAAGAATCCCAGAAATCAATTCGTTGATATTTAATTTTGGGACAGCTCTGAATCTACCATCTAAATAGAATTTACTGTATTTTGAATAGTCTCTAATAATATTTTTGTCCTCAAATTCATCAAGAGAGAATAATTCTGTAACTCCAAATTTATTTTTATCAGTAAACCAGATTTGCTCTCTTTTTAATTTGCTCATATCAAGTACACATGTATCATGAGTAGAAATTAGTAACTGTGCATTGTTTCTGTTGATTTTTGGGTTAATGAATAATTCAACAAGTAATTGATTTAAATAAGGATGTAATCCGCTATTAAATTCATCAATAAATAAAGTTGTTCCTTTTTGTAATGAGTTTATTACTTCACCAGAGATGTCATACATTTTCACCGTTCCAGTTGATTCTTCATTATTGAAATTAAAATATTCAACTTTGTTTGTACTTTTTTCATTGTCATAAACAATATGTCCAATATAAGGTTTAAATTTAAAGTCGTTTATTATTTGACTTCGAATATTTTCTGGCATATCATCAGGAAGTTTTAGACTTTTTAATACATTTTTATCTTCAACTAATTTAATATCGGCTATATTCAAATCAGCAGATTTTAAAATTTTAATAAGAGTGTTTTTAAAGGCACTGTTTTCGTTAATGAGTTCATGAGTTGTGCTATGAAAAGGGGCAAATGATGAATCCATTTGTACGTGAATTTTAATATCATCTCTAAAAAAATTATATACAGGATTTAAGACATCATTCGTAGAGTTCGCCACGACTGATAGATATAGCTTATTTCGTAATAAAAATGTTTCAAGAATTTTCTTTTTTCCAGTAAAATAAGTACCATATTTAATTTCTTTATTTTTCTCTCTAATGAACAATACTGCTTTTCTACCTTCAGGGTAATAATATAATCTTTCGTTGATTACTTCATACTTAGTGAAATCAATTATGTATAAATATCTTTGGTTGTCTTTAATAAATTCAATCTCAAAACCTACAGGCTTATCAATAAAGTTTTTATCAAGTTTAAAAGGGTCATATGCTGGAATGGGATTATCTTTATTCAAGCTGTTTGAAAATAGAATAAATTGGATTAAATTTGACAGACCTTTAAAGATATTGGTTTTACCAGAAGCATTTGGGCCATAAATTGCAGAAAAGGAATATACTTCTGAGTCATTTCTATCAAAAGGAATAGTTTTAAGATCACTTCTTATATTCTTGTTGTTAGAAAGAAAGCTTAAAGTAATTTCATCTCTTATAGAAAGATAATTTCTAATTGAAAAGTCTATAATCATAACACACCCCATTTAAATATTGATTATGTAATAACAATACAAGATAAGCCAATAAAATGATTATGTCAATAAAAATATTGTTTTTATAAATTGTTAAAGAATTTCCTCTTCCTCTTCGCATTCACACCCGGAATGGTGATCCAGGGAGCCGAGGCCTTTCGCCATTTTGCGTAATGTGAATATTTTGTGAGTGTGATATTTTCCGCAAGATTTGTGCTTCCAACGAAAAGAAGGATAAGAACAGCAGATCCCAACATACTGAAATGCAATGTACTATTCATGTTGAATAGGTTTGACCCCGTTAGGGGTCTAATAGCATAGAAAAAATGTTTAATGGAAAAAGAACTACAGAGTAGTTCAAGAGATATAATGCTTTTCCTCTTCAAGCACTCTGTGGTTGATTTTATTTTGAAGTATGTAACCCCGGGCTGTGCCCGGGGAGATGTTGTTGAACCCCTGACGGGGTATTTTATATTCAACTGCAATGCAGTTGGTTTTATATTAAGGATGATTTTGCTACTATATTGGACTCCGCTGGAGTCTTGGGGAAATAAAATTCACCAACACCAACCCCGACGCATGGAGGGGTTGAATACTAAATAACCCGGGATGCAATCCCGGGACATTAACACTTAAGAAAAACACAACCCTGACCTTGTCGCCTGCCGGCCAAAGCTTTAGCGTAGGCTGGAAGGGTTGAACACAGATCCCGCAGGGATCAAACAACAATATAAAAAGTTACACCT
>JAGLCW010000092.1 GCA_023146045.1 Caldisericia bacterium | reverse complement strand
ATCATATCCTGTACAAGTAAATTGAAATCATTGACAAGAATTATTTACTAAATACAATTAGAGAAAATGTATAAAGTTACGAATTAGGAAGTTTCATGCAAGAATTGCTACGAAAACACAATCCAATTTGGTTCGGTAAAATGCTGAAAACAGGAATTGAAAGAAGTTGTTTGCAGCAGATTGTTTCATTTATTCCTGTTCCTCACATGATTGCGATTAGTGGTGCTAGAAGATCTGGTAAATCCTATATATTGAAACAACTAATCATGCACTTACTGCAAACAAAAACTCCCCCCGCAAATATTTTATCCCTTAACTTTGAAGACCCATATTTTATTAACCATAACGGTATTGAAGTGCTTGATACTTTACTGTCTGAATATAGGATCATGCAAAAGCCTTCGGGGAAAATATTTCTTTTTTTAGATGAAATTCAAAATATTCCAGGATGGCATCGCTGGTTGCGATATCTATATGATAGAGATTCCGAGGTAAAAATCTTTATAACCGGGTCGAATTCAGAACTTCTTTCTGTAGACTTAGCTTCTCATTTAACTGGAAGAGTCATTTCCATTGAAAACTTCCCTTTTTCGTTTTATGAATTCTTGAAAGGTCTGTCAGATATTCAGCTACCAACAATCTTACAATACGATACTCTGTATTCTTTCAATCCTCTTTTACAACATTATCTTGAGAATATTTTTAAAACTGGCTTATTCCCCGAAGTTATAAATTGCCAAGATATGGAACTTCAAGAAGTAATACTACGTCAATATTTTCAACAAGTGATTTTTAAAGATATTGTTCCCAAGTTTTCTATACGAAACAGCAAAACAATTGAGCAATTGGCATATTATTGTTCGACTACCTTTGCTTCGCGATTTAGCTACAATAAAATTGCTACTACTGTAGGAAGCAATGAGAACACAATCAAAGAATATCTCTCGTATTTAGAAAAAGCATATTTGTTTTTTGTTATTGAACGGTTCTCCTATTCTCTACAAAAACAAACTCGATATGCAAAAAAGATATACATATCCGATGAAGGACTTCGAAATGCAACTGCAAGTAGCTTCTCTCCTGATATAGGGCGTCATGCTGAAAATATTGTGTTCCTTCATCTTCGAAGAAAAACGAAACGCATTACATTTTGGCAAGATGACAAAAACGGTTCAGAAATTGATTTCATAGTTCAAGCAAAAAACTATTATTTGTTGTGTAACGTATCTTACACAAACGATATCTCAGAGAGAGAATACAGGGGTTTTTCTATTTTTCTTCATACACATAATATAGAAAACTACCAATGCCTCCTTATTTCTAAAAATGTCTACAAAAAAATAGAGTATGATGGAATCAAGATTGAAATTGTTCCTCTATGGTTATTTTTGTTGGATACTGGAGAATGGCTTCAAACAAAGAACCTTTTATTTAACAGGTAGTTTTAGTAGTAGTAGTTAATGATTTGGAGGAACATGAACATGAAAATCTATTCATTTAATACTCAACAAAATCCTAAACTTACTGAAGTTGGGGGTAAAGCAAAAGCATTAATTGAAACAAAAAATGCTGGGTTCCCAGTTCCAGAAGGTCTTGTCCTTTCAGTTTCATTTTTTAATGAATGGCTTGATGAAATCAAAACCTCGAATGAATGGAAAGCAGTGCTGGAAAATACAACCAAGGAAGCTTGCGATCTTATGAAGTATAAGGCTGCCAACATGACGTTTACAGCTAAGCAGAAAAAAGCATTTGAAATTTCAACTAATGACCTTACTGGTGAACTTTTTGCTATTCGTTCTTCCTCACCAGAAGAAGATTTGGCAGGCACATCATTCGCTGGCATGTATGAAACATTTTTAGGAGTTTCAAGAGAAAAACTTGAAGAATTCATTGCTAAAGCATTTGCTTCTTGTTTTGACTTCAGAGTCATGGAATACAAACGTCAGAACAATATTGGAATAGAGGGGACAGCTATTGCTGTCATTGTTCAAAAACAAATTTCATCCGACGTAAGCGGAGTAGGGTTTTCACTTAATCCACTTAACAATGCATTTGACGAAGTGTTTATTAATGCATCTTTTGGGCTAGGCGAGGCAATTGTATCTGGAATCGTTACACCCGACACATTTATTGTGGACAGCGTAAAGGGCGAGATTATTGAAAAACAAGTACATGAAAAGCTCATTGCACTATGGCTAAAGAACAGTGGCGGAATAGAAGAACAACCGAATCAAGAACCTAAAAAGCAAGCCTTGACAGATCAACAGATTATGGAGCTTTCACAACTTATCAAAAAGACTGAAACTTATTATAACAAACCCATGGACACCGAGTGGGCATTTGAAAATGGAAAACTATATCTTCTGCAATCAAGACCCATTACAACATACTTTCCGTTCTTCAAGGAATTGTTAACAGAGCCAGGGAGAAACAAGCGATTTTACATTGACATTATGGCACTTACCCAAGGTTTTGATGAGCCTATGAGTGTTCTTGGCATGGAACTTTGGGCAAATATGCTATATGATGTAAAAATGCATATGATGTCACCTCAGATTAATGGATCTGTGCCTGTAGCATATGGCAAAGAATATATGAGTATAACAGCTCTTCAAAAAGTATTGGGTAAAAAAGCAGGATTTAATTTAATCGCAAATTTTGATGGTAATCTTAAAAAGATATTTAAATCTATAGATATAAATGCTCATCCTTTTGAAGGTAAAGTTGAAGGAACACAAGACTTTAAAAAAGTGGCAGCCAAAAGTGCCCTCACTATGCTTCCTAGTGGACTTGCAGGAGTTTTTGGCAACTACAAGAAAGCTGTTAAAACCTATAAATCTATGACAGAAGAAATCTTGGAAGAATTACATACTCTTGATAGTACTGGAGAGTTTTCAACTACAGCAATAAAAGCACTTAGGTTAATGGATAGGGTTATGGGCACAGCACCTGTAATATTTGCTGGTTTGGTCAGCAAAAATAAAATTCAAAAAATCTTTAAAGGAGATGATGTTGAAAAAGAGATTTCAGCAATGAATATGGATCTTGATGGCAATCCAACATCTGAGATGGGACATTTACTGTTTTCTATGTCAAGTGAGGAAGCCTTTAAAAGGATTATGTCACGAGAAGAGTTTATAACCAAAGCCGAAAAGAGAGAATTTTCTGGTCACCTTTTAGAAATGTATGATGAATTTATGGCAAAGTATTCAGTCCGTGGTTTTAAGGAAATTGATGTTGCTTCAAAAAGAATTTATGAAGATAAAGGTATGATTTACGATAGACTAATCGAGATTAACACAGATGAAAACCAAATTTTGACGGTTAAAGAAAAACGTAGGATAGCCTATGAGAAACTTCTTATTGCTGCAAAGGAAAAAGGCAAAGAAAAACAATTTGTTAAATCTGTAGCAAGAATGAAAGCTACATTTGGCTACCGTGAACACCCTAAATACCTGGTTGTAATAATCTTTGCTAAGATTCATGATATCTGCCTTGATATAGCACAGACATGGGTGAAAAACGGAAAACTTGACAGCCCATACGATATTTTTGACTTGAAATCATCTGAAATTAGCCAAGGTCAAAATGATGAATCCTTTGATTTTCGAAAAGCTAGAGACAATAATTTATCAGGCTATATAACAACCAAAAAATGGCCACTAGTCATTGACAGTAGGGGGAAAATCTACAAAGCAAAACTAGAATCAAAAGATGGTGATTATGTAGGCAGTCCCATTGCACCTGGAAAAATTACTGGTAAAGCAAAAGTGCTTCATAGTCCATATGAAAAACCTTTAAACTCTGGTGAAATTCTCGTTGCTAAATTTACAGAACCATCTTGGACACCTATATTTACAAATGCAGCAGGTGTAGTAATGGAAATTGGAGGTCCTCTCCAGCATGGAGGAATTAT
Source organism: Caldisericia bacterium (assembly GCA_023146045.1). Classification (GTDB taxonomy): domain Bacteria; phylum Caldisericota; class Caldisericia; order UBA6126; family UBA6126; genus JAGLCW01. Next base: position 375 of record JAGLCW010000092.1, on the reverse strand, counting down.
TGCTAGAGAATACGGTATTCCATGTGTAAGTGGGCTCATGGGCATCATGGACATTATCAAAGATGGTGATTTGGTTGAAGTTGATGGAACAAACGGCATTGTTAGAATAAAGTGCACAGGAGAAGCTTAAAATGATTTCAGTAAAGAACCTTTCACATTCATATAGAAACAATGAAATATTAGCGGTAAATGATATAAGCTTTGAAGTAGAAAATGGGGAGACCTTTGGTTTTTTAGGACCTTCGGGAGCTGGCAAAAGCACAACTCAAGGTATTTTAACTGGGCTCCTTAAGCTACAAACCGGGCAAGCCAATGTTGCAGGATACGACATTAGCAAGGTTCAAAATGAAAGATTCAACAAAATTGGTGTTTCTT
>JAGLCW010000091.1 GCA_023146045.1 Caldisericia bacterium | reverse complement strand
GTAAATCAAATGTGACTTATAAGAGTACATTGGAAAATGAGCTTGAAAGTAAGCACAATGATCACATTATTAAAAACACATTTGGATGTTTCATTGAGAATAAAGGGCAATGGAACTCTGAAATATTGTTCATGGGAGGCACATCCTTTGGTAAAGTAGCATTTACAAAAAATAATGTTTGGTACGGGTTTGGCAATACTTCTTCAAAACTTTCATTTTTAAATAGTTCATCTCATTACTTAGCAGCTTCAGAAGTTCAAAAACAAGTAACAAATTACATTCAAGGTCCCAGAGATGAATGGTGTATAAATTGCAAAAATTATTCACAAATTACATACAAAAATCTTTGGGGTAATAATGACTGTACTTACTATTTTTCTGAAAGTGGTCTTCATTATGAATTCTCAGACAAAAGTAATATTGAAGTAAAAATTTCAGGCAAAAGTTTAGCGGAAATTAAAGAACAATTTATTGCTAATAAAAACAAAAGTAATATTTCTCAAACAAAAACAAAAGAGAAACCGAAGAATCCAGAAATAGAACCAAGAATTAATCCAAATGATCTAACAGAAGATGCAGTAGTTTACTGCACTTTTTTAGGAGGATACAGATTAGACGACTGTAGCGGTATTGTTGTAGACAAAGAAGAGTGCATTTATGTAGCTGGATCTACAAAATCGAAGTTTGGCGACGATCATTTTCCCATTAAAGAACCTTGTTTCAGCAATGAGAACAATGGGGACTACGACATGTTTGTAACCAAATTAAACCCATCAGGTGATGAAATTATATATTCTACGTTTATTGGTGGTACAGACTACGATTTCTGCAATGACGTTTGCATAGATGCTTCAAACAACATATACCTAGTTGGGAATACTTTTTCAAATAATTCAGAAAAGTTTCCTGTTGGTAACAATATTCCAGGGTTTGATAAAACTTATGGAAGAAATAATGATGCAGTTACAGGATACATACTAAAGCTAAACTCAACTGGAACAGACCTTATTTATTCAAGCTATATAGGTGGAGACAGTAATGACTACTGTAATTCAATAATTTTAGATGATTCCAATCATGC
>JAGLCW010000090.1 GCA_023146045.1 Caldisericia bacterium | reverse complement strand
TTCTTACTGAAGAGCTTATATTTGTGAAAAAAATAGTGTCAAATGAAAGGATTGAAAAATAAATGGTATATCAGAAAATGCCTACAAACAGACGTGAAGGAACCACTGCCATAGGCTGTCGAAACGGTGGTATTAGAGTATTGATATTTTTACTGGTGATTCCAATCCTTATACTCATTCTAGCGTTTGTGATTTTGTGGTTACCATTACCAGGACTTGCTTCAGAACCTGGAAGTAGAAGCCGCAATTTAGTTGCTGCTATTACCGTGGGCATATTTGGGTTAGGTCTTATAGTTGCATTAGTTGCGTACTTGCTAAAAGTGCTAAAAACCGCAAGCCACTGCATGGACAAATACTTTCTAGCGAAAGGACTGGTTATATCGAAAGCCTATAGCTACGGACGATCGTTTCATGGAGCAATAAATGATGTACAAATTGAAGGCGTTCTTCTTCCTAGTTACTATTTGCAACCTTGGAGATTGAACGTAACAATGCATAAAGGAATAGGATTCTTAGGAACTCTTGGCAATCGGAAAACAATTGTAAACCGCTACTGTAAGCCATATCACCCAGAAGGACCACTATCTTCATATTTTACTGTCAGTACTGAACCACAAAAAATGAATCAGTTTCTTAAGGACCCACTTGTTGAAAAAACGATTCAAAAAATGATACAAGGACATACGAAACAAGATACTTGGGAGCTACGACTTTATGAGAAAAAGGTAGAATTTAAAAGCTGCCAGTATGAATTTCATCCCGAAGAGAAGGAAAGTTCTTTAGATGCATTCTTTTCTTTGTTTCAAAAAATTGCATAGTTTAAAAAGACCAGATCGTTTATGTGTAGAGTGGGTGATTAAAAAACACTAACATAAAACATCCTTAGTTTGTATTATTGTAGTTGCTTATTTGGAAGCTAAAGAAATAATATTTGTGAAAGATTAATAATGATTATGTAATAGGAGAAAATAACTATGACTTCTAAGAGAACCATTTCACTAATGAAAGGTCGACTTAAAGAGTACAAAAAAAGCATAATAGAAACAAAGATGACAGAAACAGAATGTATAAGCATTGTAGGAAAACTACAAACTGAGTTGGATTTTTTAGAGGATATGAAACAAAACGAGAATGATGAATCTGGAGATCTATTGTATATTTGTCCTGCAATTTTCTCTTTGAAAAAAATTATATCTGATCTTAATGGTCATAATTCTGAAATAATTGATAGTCACTTTACCAGAAACCTGAATTTTTATTTTGGTAATGCTATTAAAAGCTTAAACCACCTAGAAAACTATAAACCTAAATAGGTTGGTTTCTTAACTTACAACCACATAGTCTATTGGAAATGATGCATGCAAAATATTAGATTGGAAAACAGTAAAATAATTCTTTGAGTTGTAATTTACGTATAAATAATGTATATATATTGTGTATACATTATTTATATTAATTATATGAGGTGTTTATGCTATCAAAGATTAGAAAATGGGGTAACAGTTTAGCCTTAAGAATACCCAAATCGGTTCTTGACAGTGCCCTTATTGAAGAGAATGACAGTGTGGAGTTTATTGCAGGAAAAAATATGATTACAATTAAAAAAAAGAATGAAAAATACAGAAACCTTGACGAGTTATTTGCTGGATACAATGGAAACAGAATATGTGAAGAAATTGATACTGGAAGTCCAGC
>JAGLCW010000009.1 GCA_023146045.1 Caldisericia bacterium | reverse complement strand
GCATGGAAATCTCTTTTAATAATATTTTCTGCTGATGGGAAGTGATCTCCTTTATATGAACTGTATTTTATCTTCTTTTTTCCATAAACAACAAGATGAAGTTCTGACATTATTCGACGAACTACTTTTTCAGAAATGATTGTTTTTTCGTCCTTAAGTGATTTGTGAATGCGCCGATATCCATAGCATTTCTTATTCTCATGGAATAAGTCTTTAATGCGAATTTTGACTGTTTCATATTTATCTGGTATTGACAATCCTTTGTGGTGGTAGAAATAACTACTACGTGGAATATTTGTGTGCTGTAGTAATACCTTAAATGAAACCTTGGTTTTAAGAGCATTGATCACCATTGTTTTTTCTTTATTGGTCAAGGTCTTCACATCAATGCTCATCTCTTTTTTTACTATTTCAGCAGCCTTATCTAGAATCATTTTTTCTATTTTCAATTTTTCTATTTGGTTTTTCAATACCTCAATTTCGGATAAAAGAGCTTCTTTGTCCTTAGAGACTGCCTTTGAAGTCAGTTTGTTTTCTTTCTTAGGCATAGCTTTTGGATACCCCTTTCCGAGCAGTTTTAGCTTCCAGCTGTAGAGATCTCTACGAGTCGCTCCATTGGCTTTGGCTACTTCTTTTGCTGATCCTTCTCTGGTACACAAGTCAATGACCATTTCTTGTTTCTGCTCTAGTGTGTATTGTATCCCATTTGTATGCCTTTTGCGAGTCACCATTCCACTTTCTTCACACCAACGCTTTAGAATTTCTCTACATGGATACCCCAAGGATTTTGATGTTTGAGAAGCATTTCGACCATGTTCAATATAATGCTTCACAGCTACTTCTTTTTGTTCTTTAGTGTATCTTTTATTTGATGTATATTGATCCCATACAACACCAGTTTTGAGCTCTTCTTGGTATCGTTTATACCATCTTGATAGCACTTTACGACTTGGATAACCAAGTTCATAAACTACTCTTGCGGAACTTTTGTTATACTGAATGTACAACTTTATTGCCTTCATTCTTTTTTCTCTAGAGTACATAACATCCTCCTGTCTCAATTAGAGTCCAAGATTATGTCCGCACCCCCCACCCTAGTAATTGTTTACTTCCTGGAATGAAGTTTTGCATTTAGCTTCTCTTGATTCTTTTTTAAGTGAATAAGCATATGCGTGACCTGCTCCATTTTCTTCAGTTACACAAGTTTGAACATTCTTTCTCTTTAGAAGATCTGTAATCATTGGTAAAGTTAAATTCATATCGTCTTGACTAAATATCACATCTGTAATGTAAAGATGAGGATAAGCTCTTGGATTAGCTCTATATAGTTTTGCAACTATACACGCAAGATAATCATCTCCTTGAGTTGCTGAATCAATAAAACACATAATCCCTGCATAGTTCTTTCTTAGCTTTTTAATGTCAAAAGAATAGGAGTTTATCCTTTGGAAATAGTTTTCCTTCAGCTTGATTTGGATTTTGCATAAATTCAGAAGCCCAGATTGATATTTCAGTGATCTTCTCAATTTGATAATACTTTTTTGTTGGAGTAATTTCTTCACAGTAAGATCTACCATTTTTATCTAGTGCTGGAATAATTATCTTGTTCCATTCTTCAGGTTCTAGATCTAGTAGTTTTGCGTGTACATCTCCTGTACTCCATCTAGTACCAATTAATATTTCAGCACAATTATCTTCCATTCTTGAACGTTGAGTTCCTGTATAGAATTGCCATGTTCTTTTTTGATATGCTTCTGACAATCCTTCAGCATGTCCTTTAAATGGATCATCTAGAATTGCAAACTTATTACAACCTTTTCCTACTATTGGTCCACCAACTCCACCAC
>JAGLCW010000089.1 GCA_023146045.1 Caldisericia bacterium | reverse complement strand
ATTAGGAAATATAGGTCTTTTTTTAGTGAGTCCATATCAAGTTTCTTAAACTCTTCAGCATAGTTAAAACTTTTGCCCATAGGATTACTCAAATTTGAATTTTGATGTAAAATCTTCAAGTTTAATTGATTTGGCCACCAATCTTTAGTTGAAGTACCACCACCTGATACAGATTTCCTCGTTTTACCCGTTACAGGGCATCTAATTTCATCCGTCATTGCATTCTCCTTTGGTGTTTTATGCTGGATAAACTATTGTCACCTGCATTTTTTCTCCATCCCATTCTACCTTGCAACCAAGAGCTTCTGTTACAAATCGTAGAGGAATTACAGCACGTCCTTTAATAATCTTTGGAGCTACTTCTAAAGTGACAGTTTTGCCATTTACAGTTGCTTCCAATTTTCCAATGTAGAGGGTAATGTTTGTTATACCAAGTATGTAAGTTACTGTAGCTACTTTTCCAGATGCATCAACAGTATAGTCTAGTTCAGCTCTTAGAGATTCACTAATAAAGTAGAAGGGAACAAAAGTACGACCTGAGTCAATAAATGGAGCTACGTCCAAAAGAACCAATTGCTGGTTTACATAAGCATTATTACTACCAATGGTAAGCAGGATGGTAATCTTAGAATCACCAGAAGTAAGAGTTACATTATGTGTGCTAGAGATAATACCTCCAGTTTTTGTATCGATAATGATAGCAAGAATGTTCTTTCCTGGATTTATTTTTACTGTAGCAGTAAAGCTTCCATCAAGTCTTACCATCACAGCAACTCCGTTGACAGTAATATTGGATTCAGGAGGAACCAACCCTGTAAAGATGTAGTTTGACTGTTTTGTAGTTGCATTCGCCGGAATGTTAATGACAGCTTTTGGAACATTAGGAAAAACGCAAACTTCATTGGAAGAAGATGATTCAGTCTTGTCGCCATATACAGCTTTCATATAGTAGCAAGCCTTCATGCCATTATCTACGTTTTCATCAATGTGCTTGAGACCTTTAATAGGAAAATCATTAATTAGACTGCCAGAAGTAATGCTTGATGCATTGCGATAAAGATTATAACCAATGACATTGCTATTATTTTGTGGAGGTGTCCATTCTAACAACACCTTTCCATCGCCTGGATATGCACGAAGGATGAATGGCTTATCAATAGAAGGAGTAGGTGTTGGTGGTAAATCATCGGGACCTTGATCCACTGAAGGCGGAGGACCATTTTTTGGAATAAAAGCTTGAGTTTTAGCAAGTAGAGTTTTAAAATTATTTTCGTTTTGCGCCCTTAATCGAATTTCATAAGAATCAGTATCTGTAGGACACATTAACTCAATAGTCCCACTGGTTTTGTGATGAAGCCACTGATAGGCAGTATAATCAACTTCACCTATTTTGTATAAACCGATGTAATCATACTGATATCCTGGTGCTCCGCTGTATTGTATGCTCAACTTACCATTACCCTTAGCATCAGTAGATCCAATGCTAACATTCATGCTCACGGGGTGCCATTTAACTGTAAATGGAGAACTTTTAGCTAAAAATTTTGTAAAATTGTTTCCCCAGATTACAAACTCATAACTGCCAGGTTTTTCAGGAGCTGCAAATTCAAGCGTTCCACTAGTTTTGGTTAGAAGCCACTGTGAATCAATATTTTCAGTTTTACCTATTTCCCGTAAAACTATGGAATCAGTTTTATATCCAGGAGCATTGATGAATGATACCTGAATCTTTTTACCTGGGCCAATATAATGGGTACCAATTGTTTGGCTTAGGTCAACTTTTCCCCAATCAACACTAATCGGATTACTTGTAGCTAACTTTTTTTCCCAATCACTTTCCCACATTTGGAACTCATAATTACCAGGCTCTTCTGGAGCATTTAATACAATGGTCCCGCTGGTTTTGCCGTCAAGAAACCGACCATTAATTCTTCTAGCTTCACCTTCTTCTCCTACTTTCCATAAACCTATGAAATCAAACCGGTTTCCAGGAGCTCCAGAAAATTTTATGGTGATTCTTTTATTAGGACCAATCTCAATCTTACTGGGACTGGCAATCAAACTTTGAGCTTGAACTGGAACCATAAACAAAGAAAAATACAAGCAAAAAATTAACAACCAGGAAAAACTCTTTAGAAATCTAGTCTGTTTCATGAATGTCTCCTAAATCACTTAAAATTAAAGGCATCAAATCTTTTTGTACTTCGTTGTTTTATGCTGGATAGATTATTGTCACTTGCATTTTTTGTCCATCCCAGTCAACTTTGCAACCTAGAGCCTCTGTAACAAAGCGTAATGGAATTACAGTACGTCCTTGCAATATCTTAGGAGCTACATCTAGATAAACAGTGCTACCATTAACTGTTGCTTCTCGTTTACCTATGTAGAGAATTATGTTAGTTGTACCAAGGCTGTAAGTTACTGTATCTACTCTTCCAGATGTATTTTTGGAAAAGCCTACTACAGCTCCAAGTGATTCTCCAATGAAACGGAATGGTACAAAAGTACGACCTGAGTCAATAAATGGAGGTACATCTAAAACAACTGATTGTTGGTTTACATAAGCGTTTTTACTGCCAATGGTAAGCAGAATTGTAATTTTGCCGTCTGCTCCAGTGATAAGAGTTACATAATGTGTTTTAACGATAATAGCTCCGGTTTTAGTATTTACAATGACTTTGATGGTGTTCTTTCCTGGATTTAGTTTAACTGTAGCAGTAAAACTTCCATTAGCTCCTACAGTCACAGTCGTTCCATTGACAGTTACAGTAGATCCAATAGGAGCAGTACCTGTAAACGTATAGTTTGGCTGATTTGTTGTTGCATTGGAAGAAATATTAACTACAACATTTGGTGTAGCAGGAGTAACACAAACTTCATTGGAACGAG
>JAGLCW010000088.1 GCA_023146045.1 Caldisericia bacterium | reverse complement strand
TTAAAAAGCTTGTAAAAATTTATACATTGAAACTCTTTAAGAATATAATAGTAAAAGAAAACAAATATTGAGGTGCATATGAAAAGGTTTATGTATTTTAATCCAACAAAAGTATATTTTGGTAAAGGCGTTATTGATTCATTGGGACGTACAATATCAGAGAGTGCTCAAAAAGTTCTTTTAGTTTACGGAGAGAACAGCATCAGAAAAAACGGTTTATTGGAGACCATCAAGAATGAACTTAATAGAAGTAACATTAAAATCATTGAATACTCTGGCATTAAAACTAATCCAACACTTGAAAGCGTCAACGTTGCAATTGCAATAGCGAAAAATAATGAGGTTGATGCAGTTTTGGCTGTAGGCGGAGGAAGCGTTATTGATACTTCTAAAGCTATTGCTGCTGGTTATTTTACGCATGGTGATGTTTGGGATTTGTTTCATGATTCAAAAAAGATAAAAAATGCTCTACCGATATACACCGTTTTAACAATATCTGGAACAGCTTCAGAAATGAACGGTACAGCTGTAATATCCAATATGCAAACTAAAGAGAAAGCTGCCATAAAAAGCATTTTATTGTTCCCAAAAGCTACATGGATAGATCCATTTTACCAAACAACAGTTTCAAGTGAACAACTAAGTTTTACTGCCGTAGACATAATATCACATGTTTTTGAATATTATTTTGCTGGGTATCGCGATACAAGGTTTGTAGATTTTGTTTCTGAAGGAATTGTTAAAACTGTTATGGAATCAACAGAAGTACTTCAGAAAAATCCAGAAGATGAAAAGGCAAGAGCAAATTTTGCATGGGCGGCATCATGGGCATTAAATGGATTTACATCTGCTGGTAGAGGGATAGGAGATTTTTCATCCCATAGAATTGGACATGCCATATCAGCAATGTACGATATTCCTCATGGTCAAACCTTAGCAATAGTACAGCCAGCTTGGATGAGGTATTGCTATAAAAATGACATAGAAAAGTTTACTAGATTTGGGAAAGAAATTTTTCATTTAAATGGTAACAAAGATATAGTTGCATCAGAAGCCATTAGTTTTTTTAAAAATTGGATTAATGAGTCTTTGAACCTAAAAACTTCGTTGGTTGATTTAGGAATCAGAATTGATGACATTCCTAAAATTGCGAGTAACCCAAGCATTCATTATCCGTTGGGAGCATTAAGAGCGTTAACTGAAAATGATGTAATCCATATTTTAAGAATTAGTAACTATTAGTATTTTAAAAAGTTGTATTTGAGACATATTTCTATATTATAAAAACTGTAAAATATGAAAAGTTGTTTATTATAGATCAGAAGTATGCTCGATATGACGAGAAGGAGTAGGAATATGAAAAAACTTTTAGCAGTAGCGGTAGTTTTTTTTCTGATTTTAATACAAATACCGAAAATAGAATCTATAGATGCTTCACAAAGTTTCGTGGATGTACCTCAGTCACATTGGGCTTACGAAGCAATACATTATATGGCAGACATGGGTATAGTAACAGGTTATCCAGATGGAACTTTCAGACCTGAAAAAGCAATACTGAGGCAGGAAATGGCCGTAATAGCATATAAAATCTTGGGATTTGACGGCTTAAGACCAAGTAAACCTACATTTTCCGATGTACCTCAGTCACATTGGGCTTATCCGGTTATCGAAACAATAGGTATTTCTAAGCTTATGGAAGATACATCTTTAAATGCAAGATTTAGACCAGAACAAAATCTAGAAAGAATAGAGTATGTTCCATTTCAGTGTAGAGTTCTTGGTATGAAGTATTTTGCGCAGCATATGACCAATGAAGATGTTTCTGGAACTTTAGCAAGATACTCAGACAATAGATCTATACCAAATTGGGCTAGAAATTATCTTGCTATTTTGACAGAATCAAAGTCAATTGGAGGTTTTCCAGACGGAACTTTTAAACCCTTCCAACCGCTAACAAGAGCTCAAATATGTGTTTCTTTCTATAATATGATTAAACCACTTGCACCAAATGAACCAGTTGCAACACCAGCAAAGTTTAATGTAGTTGTTAATGGAGCATTAATGACTCCTTTTTTGTCTACAAATTTGAAAGGTGCTTTACTTGAGTTTAAAGGAAAAGCATATTCAAAAGGATATGTTTCGTTACTAGTTAACGGAGTGCCTTTTATGCCGAATAAAGTTGATGTAGGTGGACAATATTCTGTAAATATTCCAATAGGAATAGTGACAATTGGTGGAATTACCATACAGGCGAAATATTTTGAAGAAAACGCAACAACTCCAAAAAATACTTTTCAAGCATATAGCTCTGTACCGTTTGATTTGTTCCCAAGTGCTTTCAGAATTTATGCACTAGAATATATTCCGACAACTAGACGCTTGTCTTATGTTTCGGAGGTTGCTGTTGGTAATATGCTTTTAAGTGTAGAAAATACTACAACAAAACAAAAAGTTGATATTGCTCCAAAGGCTGCGAAAATGTTCACTATATCGACAGTATTGAATCCAGGAGCAAACCACGTTAATTTGGTGATAACAAATAAAGAAAAGGCATATCGACTTATATATGGGTTTGATTTCAATTCTAATTAGGAGCTTAAATGAGTAAAAAACAATCTTCACTAGATGAGAAAATTTCACTAGATCATTTAGTAAGTAAAAATTTTACACAAGAAGAAAATTTGATTGTGAAGCCATTTGTTATTGAAGATCCAAATTCTTCTTATGCGGAGGCTTTTAAGATACTAAGAACTAATTTAAAGTTTACACTAAAACTTAATCAACCCAGATCAATTGTTATCACATCGGCTATGACTGCTGAAGGGAAAACTACGATTGCATCAAATGCCGCAGCAAGTTTTGCTAAATCTGGGTTAAAAGTTGTATTAGTTGGTGCCGACATGAGAATACCAGCTATGTTCAACCAGTTTAATATTGAAAATGAAGTAGGGTTATCGAATTATTTGAATGATGAAGTAGAATTAGACAAAATATTGGTTAACTTAGAATATGAGGAAAACTTAACAATAATACCTTCCGGTGCTATACCACCAAATTCTGCTGATCTACTAAGTTCAGAGAAATTGCTAGAAATGATTGATACACTTAAGAAGTCTTTTGATTTAGTAATATTTGATACCCCACCAGTAAATTTAGTTGCTGACGCAATTATTGTAGGACCCGTTGTAGATGGTGTATTGATAATTGTAAACAAAGGAATGACCAAGAAAAAAGATCTAAAGCTATGTATGGAAAGAATGAGATTTGCGAATGTTGTTGGTTTTGTTATAAATTCATCAAGCGAGAAATCAGAGGGTGGTTATTACAAAAATAACTATAGCAAATATAGAAGCGGATATGGGAACTACTACGAATACAAACAGCATTAAGATTTGTGTTCTAAAAGTTCTTTTTTCTTTTTCATATAAGTCTTATTTGAAGGTTTAATTTTTAGCAAAGTCTCTATATCGTCTATGGCTTTGTTTATTTCATTTGATTCCGTGTAACAATTAGCTCTATACCAGATTGCAGATGTGTTTTTTGGATATTTCTGTATATATGAAGTATAGTTTTCAATTGCAAGTTTAAATTGCTTATTGGCGTGATAAGATCTGCCAAGCCAATAAGAGAATGTTGGATTATCATTCAATAAATATGCATTTTGAAATGATTTGACCGCACCTTCGAAATCTTTTATCTGGAAAAAATCTAAACCTTTTCTATACCACCACCATGGCGATATAGATTTGTCAGAAGCTAAAACCATTCCAATCGCTTTTGTGTGCTGCAAAAGAGCTTTTCTATACTCTTTGGTTGTATAAAAATAGTTACCTAATTCATAAAAGGCTCTTGGTTCGTCCGTAAACAACTCTGTTGCTTCTTTGTAATAATATTCAGCTGTATCAAACTCTTTGTTCTGCCTATGTATAGATCCCAGAGTAAAATATATGTTGATATTTTCAGGATTGTTTCGCAATAAATTGATAAGAATTGAAATTGCTTCTTCTGAATTCTTCAGCTGTTGTAGATTATTTGCAATGTTAATTTGATATTGGATAGAATCTGGATCAAGCCTGTAATTAATTATGTTGCATGATAATCTGCCAATAAAGTCTTTATCACTACCATAAACGTATCCTAGATGATTCCAGTAATTAGAATTTTTAGGTGATTGTTTTAAAGAAAGAAGAAATAATCTTTTTGAGTGAAAACTAGCTTTAAAGGAGCGCCTCCATATTTCTCCAAGAGTGTAGTTAATCTCAGGATAGTCAAACATTGTTTTCGCAGTCCAAATATATAGAAGGCTCTTTTTTTTAGATTCAGCTGTATTTTTATAGCTTTGCTTTAATGCTTGGTTTGTTAAAAATAATGCAAGTGTTGTGGATTCAGATGAAAGAATAGTTGGCGGGAGATCTTTTGCACAGTTATTATCAATCAATAGATTAATATATGCATATTGATTTGGTCTTATATGAGAAGCGTCAATTAGAGATTCTAAATCATTTGTAAGCAAGTAATTTAGGAACAAAGATGAAGAGTTATTCTTCCACGATGTTTTGTTTAATTCTTCGATTGACCTATCGCTAAAACCATTTGCGAAAAGAAGTGCTGCTTTATTAATGCGGAAAGAGTTAATCAAAAAAGAAGATAAGAAGATAAAGATTAAAAAACAGAAAATTATAAAAAAAGTTTTTTTAAACATTTAAACATTTATTGGTCTGCTTTTAACTCAAGAACAAAATTATCTGGTAAAAAAGAAAAACAAACTAAAACTGATCTAGTACCATACCTGCACATGCTTGACAAAGGCATTGGATGAAGCTTTGTAGATTTGACTAAAAGCTTTCCATTAACAACATTCTCGATAGCCTTTGCTTTTTCTATGTCTAAACCATGATATATGTCAACATTTATTGGTCTTGAAGGTAACAATGGTTCTACATTTTCTGTTAAGTTAATCTGAAGTTGTGTGAAAGATGATTTATTTATCTGCCTTATTGATGGACCAGATAATGAGATTAAATTGTAATTATTTTTTTTTAAAAAAGAAAAACCAGAGTTAAAAGATGGATCAACATTTTTCTTAAGGAAACTTGGTTGATCTGTAAAAACATACGAAGCGAAATAAGAATCACTATTTTGTAAGTGAGTGAGTATTGTCTGAAAAGGAATCTGTTTAGATGACATTCCAGCAATTTTTCTTGTAAGTATTTGCAACCCAGCTTCGGTTAGTTTACTGTCAATAACTTCTATATGTGTGTCATAAAGCAAGCTTTGTGCGGTTTTTGCTTCTTTAAAGATTGTTGAGATGGCAGAAGAAAGATGTATTGAAATTACGTAGTCAAATTCTGAATATATCATTGAATACATTTGAAACAATTCTTGTGGTGTTGGTGGGTATACTACTGGGATAATATTGTTTTTGTCGATGAAGTTACCCAGTTCATCAGTATTATTGTTTTCCAATTCTCGAATAATTTGATTACCTATTTGAATTCTTGAAGAAATTGAGGAAATGCATAGTTTTTCTTGTTCCTGTTCAGAAAACCTGCAACAACTATCTGTTATTACTCTTATTTTCTTTGCCATATCAGGACTCCTTTTTTGATGTAATCTCTTTAAAAATATCCTTGAACATTTCAATTCTTTTTTTTGATTCAATTTGTGTTGAGTGCAATTTCTTTTTTTCCTCTTTTGTTAAATGAGTAACATGTTCAAGTTTTACTTTTTCAATATTAAAACCAAGTTTTTTTAGTTTTCTATTGATTGAAATTTCAATTCCATACCCAACACCACATTTATCCCTTAATGAAAGAAGTACAGATTTTGGTATACATCTTTGCCCTGAAAGTTGAGGTGTGACACGATGAGCAAGGTCGGTAACAATTCTTCCATTTTTGAAAATACCAATTGTTGAACAATTACTTGATTGAAAAACAGGCAGAATCAACGAAAAAACATGGTTTTTGTCTAATCCTATTAAGTCGGCATCTAGAAGGAGAAGAATTTCATTTTTTGATTTTTTAGCTCCGATGCACAGAGCCATTGCCTTGCCGGAATTTTTGTTTAATCTGATAACTTTTGCTCCATGGGCTTTAGAAATATTTTCGGTGTTGTCAACAGAACCATCGTCAATAACAATTACTTCATCAACATAAGAACAATCAATGCATGCATCAATTACTCCGGTAATTGTATTTTCTTCGTTATATGCTGGAATTATCGCTGTTACGTTTTTGTTCATCTAGTTCTTTTTCAATCTCCTTGCATATGAAATCGGTTACATTAGTTAGTGGTATTTCTTGTTTATTGGGATGCTTTCTGTCATTATATTCAACAGTGTTATTTTCTAAACCTCTGCCACAAGTTATCTGATATGGAATGCCTATTAGCTCTGCATCTTTAAATTTAAAACCTGGACTTACATCTCTATCGTCAACTAATACGTCATACCCGTCTTTTGTAAATAATTCAGAAAGATTTTTTGCTGTTTGTATTTGTTTTTCATTATTAGAATTTATTACAATGATTTCAATTTGATATGGAGCAACAGATGCAGGCCAACAAATTCCTTTATCGTCGTGATACTGCTCAATAATTGCTGCTACCAAGCGAGTAACACCAATTCCATAACATCCCATCAGTATAGGCTTTAAACCGCCTTCTTTAGCTGTGTAGTTTGCTTTTAGTGGCTTGGAGTATCTGTCGTTTAAAACAAAAGTATGTCCTATCTCCATCCCGTGTTTGATGCTAAGCTGTTTATTACAGTTAGGGCAAGGGTCACCATCATTAAGTGATCTGATGTCTTCTACCTTTATCGCTTCCCAGTCTTTCCCGTAATACACATGTTTAAAATGTGTATCCTTTTTCATTGCTCCGCAAATACAGTCTTTGAGACCTGTTGCTAGAGTATCTGCAATTATCGGGATATTTTTATCTGATACCGGTCCGATAAACCCTGTTGGTAGTGATTTGTCTGATGACAGAATTAAATTTTTATGTAAGACTTTTCTTAGCTTTGTTTCATTTACTTCGTCGCAACCTCTTACAACAACAAGATAATTATTCTTTTTCTCGTCTGCATATAGAAGTGTTTTTAATATTTTATCTGGTTGAGTTTCAAAGAATTTTGATACTTCATCGATAGATTTTATATTTGGAGTATTTACTTCTGTTATATCTTTTGAATCAGAAGTTCCACTTTCTTCATTTTTAATTGCTGTAGGAGCAACTTCAATTGTTGCCGTATATCCGCACGAAGCACATATTGCGAATTCAGTCTCTCCTACTTCTGATTCGGAAACATATTCGTGTGAAAAAGACCCACCAATTGTGCCGTTGTCTGCATCAACTGAATAAAAGTTAAGCCCACATTTGAAAAAAATATTTCTATATGCCTGAGATATGTCTTTATATCCTTTGTGCAAAGAATCACTGTCTGCGTGAAAACTATACAAATCCTTCATGATAAACTCTTTACAGCGTATTACTCCAAATCTAGGTCTTGCCTCATCTCTAAATTTAGTTTGAATCTGATACAAAAATGCTGGTAAATCTCTGTATGACCTAAGATTGTTTTTTGCAGTTTCTGTGATAATTTCTTCGTGTGTAGGTCCAAGACAAAATTCTCTTTGTCCTCTGTCATTTAGTTTGAACATTTCCTGTCCGTATTCAGTCCATCTACCTGTTTGTTTCCATGGAGTTGATGGGAGTAGAATTGGAAGCAAAAGCTCGTTGCAATCTTTTTTATTTAATTCTTCTCGAATTATTGATTTAATTTTTTCAAGAACTCTTAACCCTAAAGGAAGCCAAGTATAGACTCCAGTAGACACTTTTTTTATCATTCCAGCCCTTATCATTAATTGATGGCTTGACACCTCTGCATCTTGGGGTGTTTCTTTTAATGTTTTAATATATGCCTTTGAATAATTCACGATTTCCTCCATAAAATATAAAAACTATACATATATTATATACTAATATTTTCATTCAAGGATATAAATATTGATATACCCGCCACGCCAATTATCGTTCTTGAGTTTTCTCCAAAGAAAACAATCAATTCTATTTCCTTTAATCAACCCGCCTGTGTCTCCAGCAAATGCGTAGCCATAGCCTTCTACATACAATTTAGTTCCTAATTTAATAACTTTTGTGTCTACAGCTACCATTCCAAAACAAACTCTTTTTCCAGAAGCTGCAGTGAAAGGGTCTCCATCACATTGTGCTACTGTAGGATTGTAGCTACTTGCCATAACTCTTAGCTTTTTCAAATACTTTCCATTGAAAACACAAGTGCCATGACCAATTATTTCGTCTACAACTGGATTTATAGATTTTTGCTTGACTATAGATTTTGATGTTAAAACATCGTTCTCATATCTTTCTAAGTATGTGACACTTGTTAGTCCATTTTCGCCAGGGATCCACACCGCAATTAACCCATTTTCCATAGTATCAATTTCTTTGTGGATAACATTATAGGGAGAAGTTTCTGTTGTTGTATACTCTTTGAAATCAACTTTAACAACATCTATGAAATCTGAGTCCCTAAGCAAATAATTTAGTTGTAGGTTTAGCTCATAATTAAATTCTGGTTCAATATTTTGAGCTATAAAAAATTCTTCAACGGTGCAAGGTGGTGATTTTACTTCATGAATGATTTTGTTAATCTTATATTTAACAGATATGGTTTCATTTTTAAATGAAAAATCACTAGAGTTGGCGGAATGAATGATTTGGTATTCTTCTTCTTGTGAAAAGCCAGCATTAGATATAAGAAGAAAAGATAAAGAAATAAGTAAAATTGATTTAAAAAACACTCCAAAATAAATTTTCATAATCATAGCGTAAATAACCCTGGTGTATTGTCAAATATAAAAAAGAGGGTAAATTGAGTGTATGGAAAAAGAAAAAAAAGATAACAGACAGAATGCGCCAAAAGGACATCGTGTTAAGTGGTATGAAATTCCATCAGTAATTGTAGTTCTTTTGTTTTTAGTTCCACCTGTTGGGTTGGTTCTGCTTGGTAATTCAAAAAAAACCAATATCGTTTGGAAGCTCCTAATCGGAGTACTTGTTTTTGCAATTTTTGCTTATGTTGGTTCACAATACAAATTGACAAAAAACACTAATGAAGAACTATCAACTTTAAGTATCGAGCAGATAGAATATTCAGAAGTTCTAATTACTTTTGAGAATTCTGCAGTTTCAATGAATGGTAAAGAAGTTAGTGCATCAAGCGATGAAAAATTCTTAAAAGTTCTGTACACAATTAACAATAGTGGCTCTGAAGAGATTTATTATATATCAATGTTGGATGACCCATGTGTTAA
>JAGLCW010000087.1 GCA_023146045.1 Caldisericia bacterium | reverse complement strand
TCCCGAAACATTACCAGTGTTTTGTATATCCTTATTTTTTACGTAGGCGAAAATCTGATACAAGTTGTTAGAATGAATAGTATGGCTATCATATCGTTCTTGCACTTGCATTGATTGGGAATAATACTTGGTGTCAATTATTAGAATTTTCTCTTGTTTACTTAGGGTTATGTCTGTTTGCATTATTGGAAGAAAATCAATAACACCATCATCAACATTCCATGAAATTTGTGAAGCTGCAGCTTTTAGTGTTCCGTGATGGCATTGGAAGTACTTAAGAACAAATTTCTCAAAGAGGATTGCCATAGATTGATCATCTAAGAATGAAGCCAACTTAAAAGCACCTTTTTCGGTTGTTAGGAGCAAACTATTAAGAACAAAGTAACAAATGTTTATTAGCATTTTGTAGCTATGGTTATTCTTTTGGAACTGCAATTTGTTCCATTGAATAGCAGATGCATCAATAAAGTCTACTTCGTGGAAATAAAGCATTTCTTTTTTTAAAATTGTTTTGCTTGCAACACTTACAGATGGTTGATTAAGCAGCATTATAGCGGTTCTTTTTATAATCTGATTGAATGTATTGTTAACAGACAATTCGTCGTATTCACAAGCCAGCATTTGCTTCCTCTGTAGCTTATTGTTGATAGTTCCTTGAATATTTATCTTTCCACGCATAGAAGATAGGTTTTTGCATTTGGAAATATATTCACGGCACAATCCTTGTTTTAGCTGTTGAGCAATTCCCTTAGATAGTATAGAAGCAAACAAATCATGGATATTGTCAAAGTTTTCTGCAGTTATCTTATCATAGTTTGATTGCCTCAACACACGAAACGCGTATGTGAGCATATAATAGACATTCTTGATAAAAATACATTTATTGTTTGTCATTAAATACGTCTCGTAAAGAATTTTCCCAATGACTTAATTTTTTTGAATCGTCGAACCAGTACTCCCTAAGCATTGGAAGAACATCATATTCAACAATTTCAATCATCCTAGCCCTAGTGCAATTTTCTTGATTACAGAAATAACTATGTCCTATACAGAAACCTTTTCCAAGAGATTCGTCACTAGAAATTGCTTCATTTAGTTTGTTAATGTGATTAATCAATGAATCTAAAGTTTTATTGTCAAAACTTGCTTGATACTTTTTAAACCCACCAGAATTAAAGCCAGGTTCCATTTCAAAAAAAGAAAAACGTCTGCGTAAAGCGTAATCTATCATTGCAAGGCTTCTGTCTGCAGTGTTCATCATACCTATAATGTACAAATTCTTTGGAACCAAAAATGACTTGCCACTATATGCAATAGTAGATTCTGTACCTCTATAGTCTTTTTCAATCAACATTAGAAGTTCACCGAAAATTTTACTCAAATTACCTCGGTTGATTTCATCAATAATAAAAAAGAAATCCTTATCAGGCATTTCTGCAGCTTTTTGGCAGAACCTATAGAAAACTCCATTCTGTAATTCAAAACCTTCATCTTTAGGCTTATACCCCATTATAAAATCCTCGTAGGAATAGTTTTGATGAAACTGAATAAACTCAATGAAGTTATCGTCTTTTTCCCCCATCATACTATATGCTAGACGTTTTGCAGCAAATGTTTTACCAACACCAGGAGCACCCTGTAAAATCAAGTTCTGCTTATTCTTGAGCAAAGATATTAAAG
>JAGLCW010000086.1 GCA_023146045.1 Caldisericia bacterium | reverse complement strand
CAATGAGCGTTAGATCGAGAATTATGGAAAACAGGGAAAAGAAGGATCGGGAGAATAGAAGGCAATCAAATGGAGTCTTTTTGCCGAAACATGGTGAGGTTATCATGGTCTGGAATTTTGGTGATGAAGAGGAGAACTATTGCCATCGGGAATTTATCTGCATGGATCTAGGCAATTATATTTGCAGACATCCTGATCCAAGCATGGAGTCGTCATATATCTCCTGGCCACATGGCGCACCGGCTAATAAGATTATTTATGTTGATGTTTATCGCTGGGCTGTGATGACCGACCAGGAAGGCGTGAGAGTGACTGATAGCCATTTCACCAGGGCGCATATGGAGGAAGTTTTTGAGGATACTCTTTTTGAGTCTATCAAGATGACGCACGAGATCAGAGAGGTTAAGGTATGAAAGACTGGGCTATTGTGGCTGTGTCGGTCGTCGTTTTGATACTGGTAACGGTAGAGGTTGTGAAGATCTCCCAGTTGCCGGTTATGGAGGTTGACGTTGAAACTCAAGCTTGTTTTGGAATGCGGTTCGCACCGGATTACGAACTGGTTAGTTGTGTCAATATCCCGGAGAAATATGACGTCGTTTTTGTTCATCGTAAAACTTGTGAATAAGGTGTGTTAGGAACAACAACTAGAGGAGACAGAGAAAATGACTGAATTACAAGAAATGAGAAAGTACAGAAGCGAAAGAGATGACCGTTCAGTGGCTAAACTGGCAGATATGAGCAACGAAGAGATGACGATGACCAGTAGAGAGATTTCTACACTGACAGAAAAAAATCATGGTCATGTGAAGCGGGATATTGAGGAAATGTTGACTCAACTGGACATTAAAATAGATCAATCCATTATCTCTACCCACTACAAAGACCGCATGAACAGGGAGCAAACAGAGTACAAACTCAACAAGGAGCTTACTCTGGTACTGGTGTCCGGCTACAGCACGAAGTTACGCCATGCAATCGTCAAACGCTGGCAGGAATTGGAGAACCAGACCCCACAACTCCCAACCAATTACCTTGAGGCATTGGAAGCTTTGCTCAACACTGAGAAGGAACGTAAGCAGCTTGCCTATGAACACCAGCAACTTGAGCAGAAGATACTTG
>JAGLCW010000085.1 GCA_023146045.1 Caldisericia bacterium | reverse complement strand
TATAATGAAACGTTTATTATAAAAATCAAGTATTAAAAGAGAATTAAATGAAATTTTTTAGAAAATCAGATGTTACGATTGAAGACAGAGCAGTTATAGGATTAACCGCAATAGGAGGAAGTGGAGTATATGGTACAATTACCGACATTGCTTACAAATATAATGTGTCCAGAACTTTTGTTTATACAATAAAAGATACTATTCTTGAAAGTTTAGCAACTGTTCAATGCGATAAGGATGCTGCTGAAAATGCGAAAATTAGATTTTGCAATGAACTTATTCTGACAATGCGATTATGTGGAAAATCATCAATAGAAGGTATTTCAGAAACACTTACAATTTTGAATCAACCCAATACCAGTCATGGATACATATCACAGTATCTGAACAGCAAAGCAAACTGTCTTGTAGAAAATCTACCCGTTCCGGACAAACCAATAACGGTGCTTGCAGATGAGATATTTGTCTGTGGTCACCCAATACTGGTTATACTTGATGCATGCAGTCATCTAATTCTTGCAATTGAGCTTTCAAAAGACAGAACTGGAGAAAGCTGGAATAAATGTTTTACTAATTTAATAAATAAAGGATATCAAATTAAAAAGGTTGCAAAAGATTTAGGAACAGGTCTGCAAAAAGGAATTGAGGGGTTGGATATAATAGCTCAGGCAGATTTATTTCATCTTCTGATGAAATTTGATCCACCAATTGGATCATTTGAAAGAAGAGCTTTTGGCTCTATTGAGGAAGAAGAAAGAATCCTTGCTGTATTCGATAACAGAAAGTCAGAAAAAGCAGCAATCAAAGTACTAGAAAAATATTTGATTGCTGTAGATAATGCTGATAGAAGAATCAACAGATATGATAACTATCAATATCTTCACTGGGAACTGCATGAAGCATTTAATCCATTCAATAATGATGGTTCATTCAGAAGCATGGATATTATTATGGGAGATGTTTTAGCAATTGCAGATTTGTTAAATGAAGAATTTGATAAATATGAAAAGATTAATGACGCATGTATTTTTATAAGAAAGCATATTAGGGATTATTCATCTTATGTTACTGAAATACACAATACCATACAGTATTATCAACGGTATATATCAGACTTTCTGATAGCCGAAGTGTGCCTGGCGTATCAGAATAATTTAAAAAGTATTGCTGTAAAGGACTACTGGAAGGCTAAAAAAATTAAAATTAAGGCCGATGAACACTTAAACATAGCTCTGACTGTTTCCAATGAGTATCAAAAAAAATATATTGGCGATTTGCTCTTCAGGCTTAACGAATGCATAAGATCATCATCAGCATTAGAAGCAAAAAACTCCATTTTACGAAAATTTATAAACTCTTCTTCAGGGCAAATAACACAGAAACATCTAAATTTGATAAGTTTTTACATGAATAGAAAAGTTTCAATTCGTGGGAAATACAAGGGATGTTCTCCATGGGAAAGATATACAGGAATTAAGCAGAATAAATCTTTTCTTGATATATTAATGCACCAAGTGTAATTACACCAATTTATACTCTTTAAAATTTTTCAAAAAATAATCATTATACTATTGTGACCGTATATACT
>JAGLCW010000084.1 GCA_023146045.1 Caldisericia bacterium | reverse complement strand
AAACATTCACAGTAAAAGAAAAACAACCAGAGATTAAAGATCCAATATGGAAAGATTTTGTTTCAAAAGTAAAAACAAAATCACCTGATTTGTTTATTCACATAATGAGAACACAGTTAGTTAAAGTTGACACTGAAACTGCCTATGTAGTTTTTTCCTTGGATAACAAATTTAGCTTTGAACAGTTCAATAAACAAAAGAATATTAAAACTCTTAACTCAGTTTTTCACGAAGAATACCCGAATCTGTCTTTTAATTTATTTCCCAATCTAGGATATAATAAAGAAAAAGTATCTCACGATTTAAAAAAGAAAAAAGAAAAAGAACAAATTATTAACGATCCCGTTATAATAGAAACATTGAAAACATTTCGAACGACAATCGATAAAGTTGAAAAAACAAACAAGGAGAAACTATGAACGTAATTGATAGAGCAAAAAATATGAATAAGTATAGAAAAATTGCTATGGAACTCAGCAAAATGATATATGAAGCTGAAAATAAAGCTAAAACAGTAAAAGTGCTCGTTAAAGGCGACATGAATGTAAAAAGTATAGAAATAGATCCAGAATATGTAACTGAAATTCGTCCAGAGCTCTTGCAAAAAACTATTAGAGAAGTTGTCAACATGGCATTAAACAAAGCAAAAATTGCTACACAAAAAGAAACAAAGAAGCTTGCAGAGGAGATGGGGCTTAATTTGCCCATGTAATCTATGTCATATTTCACACCTGGATATCAAAGATCTATAGAAGAATTTAATAAACTACCAGGCGTTGGACCAAAAAGCGCTGAAAAACTTACTGACTATTTTCTAAAACTTAAACCAGAATTGTTTGAACAGTTTTTGTACGTTTTAAATACAATGAGAGAACAGGTTCATCCATGCAAAAATTGTTTCAATCTTACAGAAGGTGAAGTTTGCTCAATTTGCTCAGATATTACACGAAACAAAGAAATTGTTTGCGTGGTAGAAAAAGCAAAAGACATTGCTGCAATAGAAAAAACTGGTTCATACAAAGGCGTATATCATGTTTTAGAAGGATCATTAAATCCTCTTAACGGAATTGGACCAGAAAGTATTCGAATTGAAGAATTGTTTGAAAGAATAAAAAAGTTTTCCTTCAAAGAAGTAGTCCTAGCTTTAAATTTTAGTCAATCTGGAGACTTAACTTGTATGTATATCATTCACCAACTGCAAAATTTCCCAATAAAAATTACTAGATTAGCATCTGGTATCCCAACTGGGAGTGATATTGAGTTTGCAGATGCAAAAACACTTCAAGCCGCATTTAAAGGAAGAGAAAAAATTGAAATTGAGGACTAACGTATGAGAAAGCTGGCAATTGCATTCATTTCAAATTGGATTTGTTTCTTAGTTGTTGGGAAGCTATTTCCTTCATGGATTTCAGTTGGAAACTGGGAAAGTGCTCTTATGGGTGGAATAATACTTGGTCTTTCTAATATCATAATAAGACCAATCCTTGTAATTATTACATTGCCATTGCAAATAATTACTTTGGGCTTGTTTTCATTCTTCATTAATGTATTTCTTCTATTTATAACATCCCGTTTTATTCCAGGAATAGAAATATTTTCCTTTTGGCCTAATGCATTTTTTGTTGCAATTGCGTTTGGGGTCTTAAATTGGGTTTTAATTGTATTGCTTAGAGGAAAAAAATAACAAAAGTTTAAGGAGATTAATATGTGTGGAGTTTTTGGAATAGTTTATTCAAAAGAAACAGACAAACTTGGCGATTCTCTTATTAAAGGATCAAGAAAGCTTGTGTATAGGGGATATGATTCTGCTGGTTTTGCATCTTTTAAAGAAGATGGTTCCACAATGCTTAGAAAGGGACCAGGAATGCTGGAAGATATTATTAAAAGTAAGAATATCTCTGAATTTTCTGGTAAAAGGGGAATTGTTCAGCTTAGATGGGCAACTTTTGGAGAACCGAACGAAGAAAACTCACAACCACACTATGATTCAGACAAAGATATTATTGGTGCTCATAATGGAAATATAGTCAATACAGAACAACTTAGTGAGCAATTCAAAGCCGAAGGTATGACAATTCGCGGAACTAATGATGGAGAAATGGTTGTTCACGCTTACGAAAAATTTTACAATCAATATCATGATATGAAAAAATCAATGATGAAGGCTCAAACATTGCTTAAGGGAGACTACGCATTTGTTTGCGGAAACACTGAACTAGACAAGCTAATGGCGGTAAAAATGGGTTCCTCTTTATATATGGGGATTGGCGATGATTTCATCCTTTGTTCGTCAGATCTAGGTTCAATTTTACAATTCACTAGAAATATTGTTTTTTTAAAAGATGGTGACTTGGTAATTTATGACGATCACGAATATCACATTTATGATATTCACACTGGCAAAGACATCACAAGACCACCAGAAGAATGTAACATTAAAATTGAAGAAGCAAACTTAGTTGGTTACGATCATTACATGATTAAAGAAATTCATGAACAACCTAAAAGAGTTCAAGAGTTACTTAACCTACTTGCCAATTCACAACAACTTGTTAAAAATTTCATAGAAACATTAAACCAAGCAGACCATGTTTATCTTGTGGCTTCAGGAACCTCTTATCATGCCTCCATTGTCGGAGCTTATTATCTAAACCATTTAGCAGAAATTCATGCGGTTCCTGTTTTAGCGGGGTATTTCAATGAATATTATAATATTTCACCAACAGCTAAAGATGTGATTCTTTGCGTTTCTCAAAGTGGAGAAACAAAAGACGTAATAAACGTAATTAACCCGATTCTACACAACACAAGTGCAAAAATTATTAGCATGGTAAATGTAACTGGATCATCAATAGCACAAAAATCTGAACTTGTTCTAAACGTTTCTGCTGGATTAGAAACAAGCGTTCCAGCAACAAAATCATATACAAATCAACTATTCACATTTCTTTACGTTGCTGCTTTAGCAGGAAAAATGAAGAATTTAGATAAAGCAAACGAAATATTTACACAGCTTGAAAAAATCCCTGGGCTTATTCAAGAAACAATTGATACTGTAAAAGAAGAGTGCGAAGATATTGCAGCACTTCTAGTAAAGAGAGATTCTGACCTGTATTGTCTAGGATATGGCATTCAATATGGCACAGCATTAGAAGGGGCTTTAAAGATTAAAGAAGTTTATTATAAACATTGCGAAGGAATGTATTCGTCAGAATTTAAGCATGGACCTCTTTCAATTGTAGACAAAAATTACCCAATCCTTTTCCCAGCAAGCCCAGCAGACGATCATATGGTAATTAGCCATATTAATGAAATAATGGTTCGAAAGGGCAACGTAATTGTAATTTCTCCACAATATAAAGGTTACGCAAAAGCTGCGTCTAGAGTTGTTGTTGTACCTGATTCAGATCACTATTTTGTTCCATTTTCAACAGTTGTTGTTTTACAATTAATTGCTTATTACGCTAGTATTTTAGCAGGGCTTAACCCAGATTTTCCAAGAAACATTAGCAAAACATTAACGGTAGATTAATAATGAAAAGAGAAAGAAGCTTTGATCAAATAAGACAAACTGTTATTATCCCTTACTATCTGGAAAAACATCCAACATCAGTACTAATTGAAGTTGGATTAACTAAGGTTTTATGTGCTGCTACATTGGATGATAAAGTTCCATTTTTTTTAAGAAATAAAGGTTCTGGTTGGATTACTTCAGAGTATTCTATGTTGCCTTGTAGTGGAAATAACAGGAGCAACAGAGAAATTGGAAACCGTAGAAATGGTAGAAACATGGAGATTCAAAGGCTAATTGGTAGAAGCCTAAGAACTGC
>JAGLCW010000083.1 GCA_023146045.1 Caldisericia bacterium | reverse complement strand
AAATATGCTGGAGTTGCTGTTGCAAATGTAACTGGCGTAAACAAGGCTATAGAAGCATTCTTTACTGAAGAACTAAGTAAGAACATGAGAAAGTATATTGATGCTGCTCTTGACCCTGCTATGGACATATACAAGAAGAGAGTCAGTGAGTCATTCCTTAGGCTTCAAAAAGTATATGAAGAAGATCAGAGAGATGGTTCTAAGAAAGATAAAGTTCCATTATCAATAATTCCTGCAATGGCATGGATGACCATGACAAAAGCAGAGAGAACCTATCCTGCTGACATCAATTCTCCTGAGTTTGCAGCTCATCATTCTAAATTACTCAAGAAGTATGGAATGCCTCTTACCTCACGTAAGCAAGTAGTAGTTAAGATGAAAGACGGAACCAATGTCATCATTACAAAGGAAGTTCCAAACTCACTTACTGCAATTGTTAATGCTATACACGGTATAGATTCTGCAATCTTCTTTAAGTCTCACATGGACACTCTTGCTGAGATAGATACTATCATTAAGTCAGGTAAGTTTCGTGGAGAAACTCTCTCTGAAGCAGAAATAGAAGGATTCACAACAGCAAAGCAGAATGCATCCGGGATGGTTCATGATGAGAACAATGCTGATCCATACTACAACGCTGTATATGTTCCTCACTACCAGAAAAACTCTGTAGAAATTTCTGGAGAATATGATGTTGAAGAGCAACTTGCTCTTACATACTTATCATATAAAGATTCAAATGGTGCACATGATGCAGAAAGTGCAGCAACTATGCATAAAGAAGCAATGAAGTTGAAAGACAGAAAGCTTAGTGCATTAAAGAGTATTCCAAGAGATTCACATAAGTTCTTTGGTTTCAAAGAAGGAATGCCTGAGAGTAATCTTGGTTCTAAAACAAAGAAAGATACTGAAACAGAGACTAAGAAGGAAGGCAAGAAGCCTGTCCACGAAGACATGTCTACTCCATTCGATCCAGAACCTGAGCCAGAAGCTACTCCTGAACCTGAAGTGGAGGAGCATGAGCCAATATTTGAACCACCCAAGGAAGAAACCAAGCCTGAGATATCCAAGGAACAGAAAGAATTTGACAGACTTGAGCAAATAAAAAATAGCAGAATTAATGATCTCGATGATGCAAAAGCCGAACATGCTGAAGCAAAAAGGAAGTCCGATGCGTATGATGACAAGGTTGCTGATTATGAAATCGCAATGGAAGATTATATAGCAGATGGTTCTAAGGGACAGAAGCCATATAAGCCAAGGAATACAGGCTTTGGTACAAAGGTTGCTGTTGCTGATCAAAAAGTAAATGCTGCACAG
>JAGLCW010000082.1 GCA_023146045.1 Caldisericia bacterium | reverse complement strand
TGTTGCAAGAAAAAGATGAATATAAGGAAAATATCGAAGAATTACTGAAACCAACTAGAATTTATGTAAAAGAAGCATTAACTCTAATGAAGAATTGTAAAGTAAAAGGGTTTGCTAATATAACTGGCGAAGGACTTTTAAATATCATTAGACTAAATTCAAACGTGAAATACGTTATAGACAATGCGCTTCCAATACTTCCAATATTTGAAAAAATTCAAAACAAGGGAAATATTCCTTTAGAAGAAATGTATAAAGACTTTAATATGGGAATGGGCTTTCTAGCCGTAATAGACAAAAAGGATTTTAAAAAGGTTTCAGAGGCTTTAAAAATTGAACAAATCCCATTTAAAAAAGTAGGGTTTGTTGAAGATAGTAAAGAACCACAAATTGAAATGAGAGAGTACAATATTATTTCTAAAAATGGTACTTTAGTTAGAGAATAAAAATGAGGTAGCAATTATTGCTACCTCATTTTAGAAAGAGCTATTGTCCTGGATAAGTAATATATATCTTCTTAGTGTTGGCTTCCCAAATAACTGAAGCGCCCAAGGCTTCTGTTACAAAACGTATTGGAACAAAGGTTCTTCCATTTTCAATAATTGGAGCTACGTCCAGTACTACTTGGTTTCCATTGACATACGCTATGTTGCTTCCTAAAACAACATCAACTTTGTTTCCATCAAGTATGTATGATGCCATTTTTTCATCTGCATTCCAAACTACTTCTGCGTCAAGTGCTTCGCCAATAAACCTGAAAGGTACAAGTGTTCGACCATTTTTGGTGAAAGGTGGTACGTCGAGTTCGAGTCTTACCCCATCTACGTAAGCAGATTTAGAGCCTATTTGAAGAATTATTGTTATTGATTTTCTACTGTTATTTTCTGATCCATCTAATGAAAGTATTTGAATTCTAGAATTACCAGTGTCGGCTATGTAAACAAATGAATCTGTACTGCAAATATCTGAAGGATAGTTTAGAAGACCTTGCTTTTCCTGATATCCTTCAGCTGACTCTGGATACATTATTAATCCACTTTTTCCGAAAGAAGACAATTCTTCTCCTCTTTTAGAAAAAAAGAATAGAGAACCATTAGTGGAGTTTAAGAATACTAGTGAGTCATTAAATAAATCTACATCTGAGTAAAAACCCTCGATAGGAAGAATAAACTCAGAAACTAAATAACCTTTTCTATCGAAAACTCTCACCTTCCTTAGTAGAGGGATGAGAATGTACAGGAAATTAGATTCATCTACGGCGATAAAACTGTGGTCAGATTCTGAAGCATATTTCATTGACTGAATTTCTAGTTTAGAAACGTTTTTGCCTGTATCGTTGAATGAATATAAAATACCAT
>JAGLCW010000081.1 GCA_023146045.1 Caldisericia bacterium | reverse complement strand
AATAATCAAATTCAAAATCATCGAGAACTTTACCAAAATTTACATTCCAATCTCCAAAAGGGGCAACATACCCTGTTCGATACATTCCCACTTTTTCAAGTTGCATCATTCCCATCTTAATATTTTCATAATTTTGTTTATAATCATCAAAAACTAAATGTCGGTAGCAGTGTAGACCAACTTCCTGTTCCTTCATTTTTGCATAAGTTTCGGAAAGTTTTTTTTCGAAATAAGTATCTACAAACCAACATCCTTTAATATTATTTTTTTTGCAAATCTGGAGAAGTTTATTTGCATTTTCTGCTGAACAAAAATCTGTATCGATACGGAAAATAAACACATTTTTTTTACCACTTGGATAATACCATTTCTGAACAAACGGTAAATTCTGTTGATGATGAAGATATTCGAGAGAAATTCTAACTATCTGTCTTATTTTATTTTTTGAAATCTTTGTAACAATTTCTGATGGCAATTCTTTTCGATCAGCAATAAATCTTTTGCGTTTTTTATCTGTATTCAAAATTGTTTTATTAACATCAAAAGGTAATATCAGGCAGTTTCCTTTACCAATTTTATCAGAAAATATTTGTAAATCTTTATAGAATAAAGTTCCTTCATTGGGAATATATAATTTTCCGTTTATATCAACTATTCCAATGTCAGAAAATATCGAATCATTTTGAGCGATTAAAAATCGTTTTTGTTTTGTAGAATGTTTAATATCTTTTGCGAGTCGCAGAACTGAGCCACCTTCTTTCTGATATTGTTTAATGATCTGTTCTTGCTCTTTATCAAGTCTATTAGAAATAATTATTGATGAGTAATCCTCAATAGAAACGGATTTTTCTAACAAAACAACTTCAAATGGAATTCCTTCTTGATTAAGTATAATTTCCCATCCCGGTTGTAAGTAAGAAATTCCAACTTTAATTCTACTCATTCACTATTTCCTTATATAATTTAATATATTTTGAGACAGTATTGTCCCAACTGAATTCTTCAAGAAAATTTTCAAACGCTTCTTTTTTAATCTTTCTTTTCTTAATTTTTAGAATCGCTTCAGTGATACTTTGAGAATTGGTAGCAACGATTTCTGCAAAATCACAAGACACTTGCTCTTTCAATCCTCCATGATTTGTGACGATCAGTGGTTTATAAAAAGCACTGAATGCATATGGTAAAGAACTCTGAGTACTGTTTTTATATGTGAGCATTCCTACATCAC
Source organism: Caldisericia bacterium (assembly GCA_023146045.1). Lineage (GTDB taxonomy): Bacteria > Caldisericota > Caldisericia > UBA6126 > UBA6126 > JAGLCW01. Next base: position 30 of record JAGLCW010000081.1, on the reverse strand, counting down.
AATTAATAATTTCCTCGAATAATTCTGCAT
>JAGLCW010000080.1 GCA_023146045.1 Caldisericia bacterium | reverse complement strand
CCCCACTGTTAGAGCCAATTATAGACCTAGCATCAAGCTTAATTCAAATGATTATGCCGTTTATTACATCACTGTTAGACATGTTAAAACCGATACTACCTATGATAGTTGGCATAGTTACACAACTTTTAGAAGGTTTATTGCCTCCATTGTTGGAGATATTAAAGAAACTTTTACCACCGATTTTAAAGATTATTGAAATGATGTTGCCTTATGTCAAAAGGATGTTGGATGCATTAATGCCTATATTTGGTGATTTAGTAGATGCATTATTACCACTTATGATAGAGTCTTTGGAAGCGATGATGCCTATACTAGAGCCAATTCTGGCGTTAATTACTAAACTGTTTGAATATCTCGTACCAATGATTAAATGGATGCTAGATAATGGATTAAAACCTATGCTAGAAAACATGACAAAGATATACAAGTGGCTTGGCGAGGCAATCCCTGACATTATAAAGTGGTTTACAGGCTTATGGGATGGCATCAAAAAGTTCTTTGCTGATGTTGAATTATTATTTATACAGATGGGATTATGGTTTGACAGATTGGGTGAAAAAACAGGTGAAGTTGTTGGATCAATCAATCAATACTTTGCAGATATGTTTGCTAAAGTTAGCGAAGTGTTCGCATCTATAGGGACTAAAATTGCTGAGGTTTGGACTTCAATATCAACCTTTGTATCTAGCATAACTTCAGATGTAAGTGGATCGATCGCAAAGTTTGCAATAAGCATTGCTGAAAGTGTTTTAGCTATAGTAAAAGACATGATAAACGGATTTAAAAACGTGCTGAAGTATATCATTGAATGGGACAAAGAGTTAATTGCAAAAGTAAAAGCTGTATGGGATAAGGTCGTAAGCGGTATAGCTGGATTTAAAGATAAACTACTTGACAAGATCGCTGGAGTTGTTGATTCAATTAAGAAGGCATTTACTGATAAGTTTAAAGACTTCGTAAACATAGGCAAGAATATACTAGATGGCATTATAAAGGGTATGGTACAGGGTGCCAACGGTTTATGGGATTCAATCAAAAAAGTTGGAGGTTGGGCAGTAAAACTGTTTAAGAAAATCTTTGACATTGCATCACCATCAAAGCTTATGGAGAGAGCAATCGGAAAACCCATAATGGACGGTATCATATCAGGCATGGAGAAGCAGAAAAAGGCATTAGAAAAGACAGTATCGGGAGTGGCGAGAGTTGTTACTGATGGCTTTGCTCCAATTGCCAACGCTGTAGATTCAATGGTAGACGCATTTCAAGGCATACCAGAGCTAGGAGTAGGTGGAACAAACAAAAGGAATGTAACTAACGTTATAGTATCAGGCACAGAAGCAGACACAGTCTTTAATAAGCAAAAGAATGATCTACATGTTTACGCTCACGTGTCAGAAGAGTACGAGGAAGACCTACAGAAGTTAACAAAAGCCATGGATAGATCGGACTTTGAAGACAGTCAAACAGAGCAGGGAAGCCAGTTGATGTCTTTGATAAGTGCAATAAGCAGAAGGTTGCAGTTAATGCAAAAGATGATTACAAGGACAATTACTAACGCTGTAGAGAAAATAGGAGAATATGTTGAGTCACTTGTTGATTCAATAGTAAAAAACGTAAAGATATTATTAAGCAGTGGTAAGGGAATAAACGATAAGTTGACATCAATTATATCTCAAATAAAGACCTTTATCATCACCTTTATAGCAAGGATATCAGCATTAAGCAAGGCACTACTTAAAGCACTGGAAACGCTTGGAACTGATATAATTAAGGCAGTCTTGGACGGAGCGGAAAGAATAGTAGAAGCGATGGATAAAGCAATGGATAAGCTGTTAAAAACGCTTGTGAGTGCCATAACAAATGCAATAGCTCAAGGGATTGCTAAAGTGTTATATTTCCTTCAAAAGATATATGAAGAACTAAAGCATCACTCAACGGTACTTGGAAGGATCGCGGCATCGTTGCAAAGTAGCAGTGGAAAGGCTCCAAATGAAATAACCCCACCGTTTTTTAATCCAGGCACAGGAGGAGATAACTGGACAGTACCAGCTCCAATTGGTGGAGGAGATTATTCCGCACCCACAACTATAAATAACAGCAATAAGTATATTCAAAACGAGTATAACATTGTAAAGAAAGATAACCTATTTAATCAACCTGGAGATTTAGCGTTAATGGGGTATAAATAATGGTAATAGCGACAGATGTACAATACTTAGATATAAAGATAGAAAATAGATCTATATGCTCAACGTTAACCGATGAGTGTTTATTTTATGTAAAAGACGATACAGGTGGTTCAGGCAACTACCAATTAATCATGCTTAGGGAGTCAGACAACTGGGCAACACCATACCTTATAGATTCAGACGCCACAGGAATACAAATTACAAATGTGGACTCTCACAAAAATGATTCTTATGTGTGGTATTATAAATCAGGTGAGGTAGTTTTAAGATGTGCACAAATAGACGAGTCTAACACTGTCACAAACAAAGTAACAACTATATCATGGATGAGATTTACAACCTCTAAAGCATTAAATGATGGAAGGTTTATAATCTTTCGTTGGTATGATGATTACGCAGGGGTGACAGTAGCAGATCAATCAGTTTTAATCTATGAGTTTTATGGCAACTATGTTGAAAACATTGAACAGCCACAAACCCCCACGGCGTATAGCTCTGACAAAGGGTCAGCATGGCAAACACCAGTTATAATCAACAGTAGGTATTACTTTTGTATAAATGCTTTTACAAGTGCGGCAACTGGTTATCAGTGGGGGGTTTACTCCTTTTTAACTGGCAAGATCAACCAAAATGGAACATTAGTTTTATCATGGGAGAAGTTCGAGTATTTCGGAGAGCTTACAAAAGCAGAAAAACAATTCAAAAAGATTATGAGATTTCACCTCATGGAACATCAAGGACTTGCCTACCTATGGGTTGGTGTGGTTGTTGAAAACTATGGAGGATCAAATATAGACTATTTAGATTATTATATGGTTCGCAGTTCCTCAACAGGGCTTTGGTATGTGCAAGAAGAAGCAACATCTGGGTTTTTCCCAGTGAGACCATACGAAACACATAATTGTTCACTTTATCAGCGAGGGGTTTTTGGGCTTATATCGTACTGGGTGGACGCTAGTACAAACAGAACTGCCGCGGTGTTAAGTAAAAACGAATATCAAAGATGGGATAGTCAAACGCTTATAACAGACACCTCACATGTTAGCACAGGGATACAGAGGTACATTAGCAACTATACACCAATGACTTATTACAAATATAACACAGTTTCAACAAAATATGACATACACTATGAAGCCATATCACTTATGGACGATCCACCAGCACCAGTAGGACTTAGAGAGGGTGTTGTATGGGGTGCTTACGGTTTCACACTATGGAGCCAATTCAGCTGGCAGTTAGATGCTGTGTATTGGGAATTGCAAATATTAAAGGCATCAATGAAAAAACGCCTACTTGGTGTAACAAACGGAGCATCAACAATACTTTCGGTTAGTAGTGTAGCTGGGTATGTTATGGGAGATACAATAACCATAGAAGGAGCACAAAAGCTTGTTGGTGGCGTTGTTTCCGCCTTTGACGACCTTAACGGGTTTGTTGGAGACATAACAGGGATTGGAGCGGCGACAATAACAGTAGCGCTAAACTCTGCAGCTTTTGCGACTTATGCAGGTGGCGGGTACATAGATGTAGTTATGGTTGATAAGACAATAGGAGATGGAGTAAATCCTGTACAAACATATTACAATGTATTAGAGTCAGACAATTTGGTCATTGGAACAGCTTATGAGTGGAGATGTAGATGTGTTGACACAAAAGGAGATACTGGAGACTGGAGCGATGCAGGAAACGACAACAGACCAATATTTACATGTTACAATCAACCAGAGATAGCTACTCCAACGGTTACAGAAAATCTAGATTCACAATTTCCTTATATTAGTTTTACTACTGGAGAATACAGGATACCAGTAACTTCAATTACAACTGTCATCAAAACAGATCCGGGATTGGTCACAGTGCACACGCAAACACAAACTGGATCAAGTGCTAGATTACAACCACAGCAATACAGAGCCATAGTTGATGAAAGTAGTTCATTAGCAACAGCAACAAACTACAAGGCAACGGTGACAATCACAAATAAGTCAGGTTATTCTAACTCCGCCACAAGTGCACAATTTCACTTGACCTTTGCACCGCTAGCAGACCCAACAGGCTTAACAGCTAGCGACAAACACGGATACATTAAGTTATCATGGACACAACCTGGAGCAATCGCTAAGTATATTATTCTAAGGGATGGGACCCTAATTGATACAATAAGTGATTCAACTGCTACTCCTGTTTATTATGATACAAGTTGTGAAAATGATAGGATGTACACTTACACAGTGAAAAGTTTTGATGATAAAGTGGCTTCTACTGGTGTGACAGTCTCTGAAACATCTAGAGTCTTTCCTTGGTACGCGATAGTTGAAAAAACAACCAGAGTAAAACCCTTGTGTGAAAGGTTCGCAACAGATCCGAATAACTTAAGTTTTGCTTCCTCTAATAATGCTGAATCTGTTGGATCAACTTCGATTGCAACTTATACTACACTAGGTGGAACGCTGTCATATCCAACAGCTCAATACCTTGACTTTGTAGACAAAATAGACAG
>JAGLCW010000008.1 GCA_023146045.1 Caldisericia bacterium | reverse complement strand
CGCTTTACTTCAATCAGGTGCTTGTCTTCCAAGTCCACCAGTAGTGCATCTGTAGCAGCTCTATCTTCAACAACTAAGCCTGAAAAATCTTGCTTATAAATCATATATAGTAAATCCAGTAGTTTTTTATCCATTTTAATCACCTGTTTCTTTTGAATCTAATAAAAAAATAAAGTAATTTTTTAGATTTTCATCGAAATAAAGTTACAACCGCGTAACTTATGGGAATTTAATATGCGAAAAAGCATGAGCTTTTCAACAAACAAACGCTAATGCAATTTCATTTACCTACCTCACATTTAGTAGTATTGCAGAGGTTTTTTCTCTTCCATTTGTATCTTGTACTTTAACCTTTATATTCATAACACCTTTAGCTGTGAATTTGTGTTTCTTTACAATAAAAGGTTCTTTTTCTTCTTTGTTTGTGCATTCACCATCGCCCCATTGTATGCAACATGAGTAATGATCTTGACAGCCGCATACTTTCATTAGCATTTCAAGAGTTTGATCGAATGGAAGATAGTACTTGCCAGTTACATCATCAAATTCTAGGTTTAACAGTCTTACAGATAGATCAAAATCTTGTTTACTAGTTCTTTGTGGCTTTAACAGAATATTTATAATTCTTGTAGCATATGAATCACATTCATTAGCTTTTAGTTCAAGAATAATAGGTGCACTTTTCTTTAATAGGACGTCTTTGATTACTTCAAGTAGTATTACAAACTTAATTACTTCATCTTGCTCAATATCACCTATGTTGATAGATAAATTTTGACCGCTAACAATAACTCTATAGTCATTACAACTTACATATGAAATTTCAGTTGGAATTTCAATATCTAGTTTTGAACCTGTTGCTAATCCTCCCAAGTTACGTAGCACAATGTTTACGAGAACATTATCACGATAGAAGTAACTGCTTTTGTTAGGCGTAGCCTCTACATAGAGTTCTGGACAATAAGGCTGGGCTAAAACAATGCTTACGATTTTTCTGTCACAGGCATCACATTCACTTGCAGTTAAATCAAAGATAATTGGAACTTTTTTTTGAATGTGAATATCTGTGCTTACTTCTAATTTTATGGCAAATGTTACTACTTCATCTTGCTCAATGTCACCTATGTTGATAGATAAATTTTGACCGCTAACAATAACTCTATAGTCATTACAACTTACATATGAAATTTCAGTTGGAATTTCAATATCTAGTTTTGAACCTGTTGCTAATCCTCCCAAGTTACGTAGCACAATGTTTACGAGAACATTATCACGATAGAAGTAACTGCTTTTGTTAGGCGTAGCCTCTACATAGAGTTCTGGACAAGACATAGACAGTTTCACTACAAAAGCATCCAGGTTTCCTCCATTATATGTCTGGTCATATCCTGGAGCTTGGGTTCCTCCTACAGTTTGAGTCATAGGGAAATCAGAGCTATTGGTAAAGCCTGCTACATATGCATTATTGTCGTCACCAATGGCAATGGCACAACCATAATCACCATCAGTTCCACCAAGGTAAGTTGAATACAAAAGCTGCGCACCAGAAGAATTGAGTTTCACTACAAAAGCATCACAGTTTCCTACATTATATGTCTGGTCATACCCTGGAGCTGGTTGCCCT
>JAGLCW010000079.1 GCA_023146045.1 Caldisericia bacterium | reverse complement strand
ATGGCTTGGAAGATTCCTTTGATGTGTGTCCCAACGTATTTTGAATAACCTGATGTGGAATTTTAGCAAGCAGTAATCTGTGAACTAAAGAATACCGGAAAACATGAATTCCAACGGCATTGCCATTTTCTGGTTTTATTCCTATCTTGTTTAAAAGATGAGAACAGGTTGAATAGATTGAAGTCAATTTAATGTAGGGTGCTTGCTTCCGCAAAAATATATATGGATACGAATCATTACGTTTAGGTCTTTCGTTCAGTATGTAATCCATAAGAGAATTGCCTACCTCTGGAATGAGAGGAAGAACAAGTGGTTTTCCAGTTTTTTTCTGAGTTAAATATATTCTGTCGTGTCGCCAATCAATGTTTTGAAATTTAAGATGACGAATATCACAATCTCGAAGTCCAAGGCGCAGAGCTAGAAAAATAATAGCTCTTGTTCGTTTGCACTCTTTTTCCAACACAGAAATCAGTTTCTTTTGATTATCTTGTGATATATATGTGGCTACTGAGCCTCTTTGTACAAATCCTCCCATTACCATCCCAGACAATTCTATTTTAACTAATCCACTTGTATGGAAGAATTTTAATATGGAACGCAGAATTGGAAGTATAGTTGACATACTACTGCTACTACAAATGCTAGCGAATTTACCAATGATAACCTGTACTTTTTGTGGTGTAAGAGCTTGTAAATCCGTTTTAGTTTTAATTTCTGCAAATTCAATTGTTTTTCGAAATACATAGTCTCTTATGTATATTGTGGATTTCTGAAGATTTCTTTCTTTAACAAAATTAATATGTTGCTGACGGATAATTTCGATTTCAGGAGAATTACAAAAAATCTTACTGTGTATTGTTTTCCAATGGTAACAGCCTGTGTTTGCAATTTCCATAAGGACATAGGCAGCTTTACGGTTTATTTTCCACTTCCACATTTCCATAGAATGGTTGTGATATTGACTATTGTTTTCTTGTATGTAGTCATGCAAAAGTTTCTCATTATATATTCGATTAACTTTATGAAATGCACGTCTTATGTCC
>JAGLCW010000078.1 GCA_023146045.1 Caldisericia bacterium | reverse complement strand
TAAATCCTTTATTGTTTTGTTGTCATTGCTGGAAGTAACAGCGTAACATCTGTCATATTATCCACATCATCTATTATAGCATTATTTACGTCAGTTGTTCGACTCAATGAATCCTCTGCACTTTCAACAGGTGGAAATTGAGCTATTTGCTTAACCCACTCAGTTGCATCATTTCGTAGTATACCAACTTCTTCCTGCAAATCTTCAAGTTCTTCTTCTGCAGCTTTCATTTTCTCTTTGAACTCTTCAAATTCTTTTTGAATTTCTTCCATCTTCTGAGCATAGTATTTGGCAACATAAGTATTTGCTGCTTCCATTCCTATTAATGCCATTTGCTCAAAACTCATTGAAGCAAGTTCTGGATTCATTGTATACACAGCAAGAACAACAACAAGTATTGCAGCAATAAATGGATTATCTATCATCTGCAGTATTACTCCTGAAACTGCAGCAATAATTGCCATTTTCACTACAGAGGTTATAATTGCTTTCCATGCTACTCCTGCAAGGTATGGAGCAACTACAGTTATAATTATGGCAAAAACAAACAAAACAGCCTTAAATACACCGGACTGATACCACTTTGTTTTAATAACAGTAAGAGAATATACTGAAAGAATTATTGATTCTCTCATTAGTCTTTCTCTTTCAAATATTGGAACTTTTTTTGTTGCCTTATATGAAATTGGAAAGATTACTATATCTTTATAGTCTTCTGAGTTTAAGTCTTCAACTTCACTGCTTGAATTATGTGCCTTATTTAAACATGCATTAGCAAGAGGACAAAAGAAATATCCATTTGCCTCACATGTTGCTTTATCCCATGATGCATCGTATGGAACACTTGGATCCGGATATGGTAAATCTGTTGACGGATCATTTGGTGTTTTTACTCCACGAAGACCACCACTAATAGCAGAGCCTTTTTTCTGATTGTCTTTGGTTATCCAGTGCATGGTTTCATAATCCCACATTCTTATTTCGCCATATATATTTTCACCTATTTCAACTCTTATTTCTATCATAGTTTGTTTACCGTGTATACTTAGAGTAGGACCTCC
>JAGLCW010000077.1 GCA_023146045.1 Caldisericia bacterium | reverse complement strand
ACTTTTGGTAATACTCGTGGAAACTATTCTTCTGCGACTGAAATGCTCAAAAACCAAGGAAGGTACTAATGAAAATGAATAAAAAATTACTCTCTGGGTTTGTTTCTTTGCTAATTGTTTGCAGCTTTTTTATATCTTGTAAAAATGATAATTCGATGCAAGAACAGATTAAATTCGAAGAAGCAAAAGATACCCTTACTGTATCAAGGTTTAACGACCTTATTGCTAGTGATGATTATTATTTTGAATCACTAAAATGGGGAGAAAAAGGGGAAGATTATGGTTCTAGCCAACATACCATAAAGGTTCCTGGAAATGTCATTTTAGGAGAAATTTGTGTTGACGATCAATCCATTGGTTACGATGCAGCCTGGGACATAGTCCAAAGTGCTCTAAAACTTGTTGTTGAAGACTATGATTATTCATTCAGCGTAATTATTGTAGCACTTCTCACGAAGGACAAGATAGTTGTTAACAATGTGTCTTACAACATATTAGATGACAATACTTTTTACTACAATAGTGAATTTGTCAATATTGATGATTTAACTGTCCCATATCGAATGGTGAAAAAAGGAAATAGGCCCATTTGTTCTGGCTATTACCTTGAGTCAACAGAAAAAGGAATTCCTGGTGAATACAAAAAATATACTGAGAATCCTTAGGTGATTTCTGACAGTACTGAAATGATTTCTAGTATTAAAAGCTTGGAAACCTGGTTTTTCATATAAATTTAAAACTTGTTGATTGTTATCGAACTCTTGCTCTAGTTCGAATATTTGCTCTGATCTGATTATAAAGATCAATTTCATTTTCATGTTCAAAAATTACTGAAATGCAATAATCTGTCTGAATAGATTCATCATTCATCCACTTATTGTAATTAATTAAAACAAGTGATATTGGAGAATTTGGTCGATTTCTGGGTTCTCTTTTAAATTCTCTCCATGCTTTTTGGTGGCAACTTACACTTCTAATTCCTATACGTGGAGTTAGCTTCAATTTAAATCTTTTAAAGGCATCTGGAGTTTTTTGTTCTTCAGAATTAGAGATAAATACTCCATATTTATTGACAAGATCTTGTGGATTTAAGCTATGAAAAAGATGAACTTCCATTCTGTTTCCTAAGTAACTATCCCCTCTAGTAGAACGAGTATCTGGTGTAAACGTAAGACAGACAGTAATTTTCTTTCTTCCTTTTTCATTGAAGAATACATCTGGAATGTTAAGGGAATAGACCTTTACTTTATTTAGTTGAAGATTCCCTTCGTCAAATAGAATGACTCTATTGTTGTATGATTTTATTGCTCTCTCTAAAGAAGGAACTCCAAATCCAGAAACATTAAAATGAACATCAAAAAACTTACCTTTATCTGATTTGTAAAATGTATTGTCTGAAACAAATGGATACCTTGCACTAGATAAGAGCATACATTTTGTAAAATTTGCTGAATGCTGAGGATATCTATTTGCTATCTGTCCTGCAATATGAGATATTTTTGGAGCAGAAAAGCTTGTTCCATAATCAAATTTTAACAACTTTGTAGAAGCTTGGTTGTTTAACAGTAGAAGTTTTCCACCAGGATCTTCCGAGATTAGCCCATGGTTATTGTAAAGGATAAGATTGCCACCATATTCTACCAATTCTGGTTTAATCATTCCATTAATTCCTGGACCAGTTCTGGTAAATGGTGATGGTTGGTTCTCTGTAGAAATTGAAGTTTTAATACAATCTTCACCAAATCTTTCTAATTGTTTACGTTCTGCTTGAGAAACAGATCCCACAGTTATTGCTAATGCAGAAGTTGCAGGGTTAATTATCTTGTAATCAGGAGATTCTACTAAATATTTAGGATAAGCCTCTTTTATATCACTAATGGTTTCAAGTTCATCTAAATTTCTTGGATCTTGATTTCCAGCTGAAACGATAAAAACTACATTGTTATACATATAAGCGAGTTCATCAATTACAGAAGCAAGAGGTAGCTGGCGTTTATAATCCTTACCCCATGTTTCGTTACTATTACCTAGTGATATATTGACGACTCGAATATTAAAAGCAGTATTAGAAAGAAAACCCTCAATAGCATCTTTCAGTTGGTGTTCAACAAGCTTTTCTGGGTTGTAAACTGCATTTATTTTACCTGTAATTGTATTAATCTCTGCATACATAACCTTTGAAGAAAATATCCAATTTGAAGGTTTAAAACTTTTTCCAAGGACACATTCCTCTATATCACCATATGCAGCACAACCAGCAACAGCAGTTCCATGTCCAACTAAATCATGTGTTTCAATTTCTCCTATTTGAAAATTATCTTCTCCGCCTGTACATTTCTCAAGTAATGGATGATTTGATATAGTCCCTGAATCAATAATTAAAATACCTGTTGCATCTTCATCTGGTGATAGTCTCTCAATTTCTTCAACATCAATATCTTTTAAATCAAAAGGATTAAATGTAGGCAATAAAGGACGATCAGCTCGAGAAATTTCTTTCAACTCAATCAATTCATTAAATATTTTTTTTATTGTTTTTACACGAAGTAAAACAAAAGATTTAGTAATCAATTTATCTGTGATTTTAAATTTAGAAGTATCTCGATATGCTAATTTCAGTTCATTGATAAATTTTTCGTTTTTCCTCACATCGTTCATTCGCCATAACTCTACATCAATAAAGTCAGGTTCATCACTTAATGGTATGGATTTCAGCTTTCTTCCAATTTTCTCTTCTTTCGGAATATCGCTTAACACACCAAATGCATTAAAAAAGTCAAAATTACCTGTATGGTACTTTTTCAATATTTTAAGGATCCATTTCTTTTTAGAAATATGGTCTTCAGGTATAGGGGTTATGTTTTTTTCAAAAGTAGTAAAAATTTTTGCTTTTTCTTTTACTAAAAAAAAGTTAACATCCAATATGCCATGTTGTTGAAAAAAATTACGGATCTCCATTGAATCTTCTTTAGAAATATCTTCATTAACAAAAGCATCCTCTGGAACAAATTTACCCAAGGGTTTCCCATATTCAGTCAATTTTTTATTGAAACTTTCTAATTTTACATCATCACTGAATACAACCCAAAAACCATTTTTATTTTCAGCAGTTGCTAGCACATGAATACCCATAGCATTTAAAGTTTTTTCAATTGATTTAAAATCAACCCCTTGGTTTATTTCTATTTCAAAAATAAGTGATGGATTAAGAATACCGGAATATTTGTTTTCCATCTTACTGAATGATGAAATTATCTTTTCTGAATTTTTAATTGTGTTTTTAGAATAATCGTTTTTTATTCTACCAACAATCGGCTTATAGCCACCTCCACCATTTTTTTTTCGCTGAATTTCTCCTTTATATAAACTTAAAGGTAGATGTTCATAAATATCCATTATTCACTCAAATTACTTCCTTTACGAAGTTTTTCGCGGTTAAGAAATTTAGTCAAAGCTATCTGTAAATCTCTTTCTGTTATTTTATTTCTGGACTCTATTATGGATATTTTTATCGCCTCAATAGTTATCATTTTAATATCTGAAGGTGATAAGCCTTTAGCTTTTTTTGCCAATGATTCTAAAGAAATATTCTCGTCCCTTTTTAGTTGACGTAAAAATCTATCGAATAATTTTATGCGTGTTTCATTATCAGGAATATCGTAATAAACAATGTCGTCAAATCTTCGCCAAATAGCAGAATCAAGCATATATTGATGATTAGTTGCAGCAAATAAAATGCTGTTACCATTGTAATTGTCCATCATTTGCAAAAAGTTATTAACAACTCTTTTTATTTCGCCGTGCTCGTGAATATCATCTCTATTTTTTCCGATAATATCGAACTCGTCAAACAATACTATCCATGTTCCTTGTTCAATATAGTCAAAGACTTTTCTAAGGTTGGAAGCAGTTTCTCCCAGATAAGATGAGATAATTGAATCAAATCGAATATATACAAGTGGAATGGCTAAAAGTGAACTTATAATTTGTGCCGTGTATGTCTTTCCAGTTCCTGGCTTACCACATAAGAGGATTTTTTTCTTAAAAGAAAGGTTATATGTTGCAAGAATATCAGCGTCTTTGAATTCACGGATTATTTGATCAATTTGTGCTTTTACTGTACTATCAACAATTAGGTTTTCATAACTATCGGTAAAGTGCTTAATTTCAAGAAGTGGAAATCCTTTTTCACTATCTCGCGGTATTGGCATTTCATTTTTAAAACGACGCTCTGAGAAAGAAGTCCTATTTTCGCTTGTGTTAAACAAAGCCATTTCCAGCTCTTTAACAACTTGGGTATGCTTCATACGTTTTTCACGTTCAATATATTCTCGAGCTGCAGAAATAAAAGCATCTTTATCGGATTTGTTGTAAGAAAGCAATAGTTGCTTTATTAATTCATTTGATGTCATATTTTACCTCAGATACCCTACAAGAGTATAAGATTCCCTAAACTCAAAAAAAACTATATTCTTCACAATTACTCCTAAAACACTTTTCTTAGCAAAGAATCAGCATATTTTGCTCAATCTTATTGTAAGACATATTTAATCTGCTTACGTTTTAATGTCTAACTCTTTAACAGCAATACTTTATAAGTATAAGATTAAAACCAATTGTTGTAAAATATTTCTATTAAGGGATATGTATTTTTTGCACAACTGTTTATAGAATTTTAAGGTATTCTTGTTATTTCAAATAATTCTAATATTATTTAAAGTGCTTAAAGAATATGTATGCTAGTCTAGGCAGATTGTTAAAAACTTGCTTTGAATATCGTATAAAAAGTGTTAGTAAATAGAAATTTTACAACAATAACGTCAAATGGATAGAAAGAAGATGAACTAAAATGACTTGTAAAAAATGTGGAAGCGAAAATGTTAGAATCGAAGTAGTTACAGAGACTAAAACTAAACACCGAGGCTGTATTGGTTGGTTTTTTTGGATCTTACTCATCATATGTACATTTGGACTTCTTTTAATTATTCCACTAATCACAAACACTAAAATAAAATCAAAAACTTACAAACTTGCAGTATGCCAAAATTGTGGTTACAGCTGGAGAATATAAAAATCTAACAACAAATACTCATTTAAGTACAATCAGTAGAAGATTAATATTCTTCTTTTAAAACTGCATAAAAGTATTCATCCCACCATGCATTGTTCTTTTTGTAAATACATTTCTTGGAATAACCTTCTCTTCTCATCCCAATTTTCTCGGCTACTTTCCATGAGGACAAGTTCTCTGGTTGGCAAGTAGCGATTATTCTGTGAAGTTTTTGTATTGTAAATCCGAAATTGAGTATTGCTTTAGCTGCTTCTGAAGCATATCCCTTATTTTGAAACTTGGGATTAATTATCCACCCAATTTCCCATGTTCTTTCCATGCACCATTGATGATAGATGATCTGTCCTATTACTCTTTGGAATAACTTATTCTCAATTGCATAACATTCTGTTTCTTCTTCTGGATTTGAAGAAGTAAATTCCTTTACTTCCTGAACATTTAACACACCCATGGGAATGTAAAACATGGTTTTAGCATCTGAGCAATAAGAAACTATGTCTTTCCAATCTTTTTCCTGAAAATTACGAATTAGTAAACGTTTTGTTTCTATATGCAAATTCATGTTTTAATTACTCCCATTTTTCTATTTAATCTTCTTCACCATTCTTTTTTCAATAGTCTGGAACCCGGTTTTTTCGTATAGATTGAAAGCTTTTTGATTGTTATCCCATACTTGTAAGTCTATAAATGTATGATTCTTTTCTTTTGCAACTTTTTCGGCTTCTTCAATCAAGCCATTTCCAAGACCCTGCCTCCTAAAATCACTATGTACAAATACATTTTCAATAGTAGAATGTGGCGCTGGCATAAGATCATCTGGATATGTTTCTTCGAACAAATACAATACTCCAGCAATCTGATTTTTGACAG
>JAGLCW010000076.1 GCA_023146045.1 Caldisericia bacterium | reverse complement strand
TGGGCTACTTTTTACATGTAACTATATTTGCAAAACTATTTGACAGACCTCAATATCGTCTTCAAAAGTGAAATCCTAATTTTTGAAATAAAAAAGCGGGGCCGCCTCTCAAGACTTATAAAGGAAATTTTCTAAATAGGGGAAATATAAACATGAAATTATTTTGGATGAGCTTACTATTATTGCCAATTTTCACTTCAGGTTGTGTTTCATTGAATTTTGATCCTGAAGAACTTAATGCATGGGAATCAAGCATAAAGTATGATGCTTCTGGAACGGCAGTAGAAAGATTCATCCCTGTGCATTTATTTGTTGGTGCAAAATGGGACGGAACTCGAGAGCTTAACCTCCCACCAATTAATAAAAAACAGACTCCAAACGGTGCTCCTCTTAGAATTGTTGGACCAGTACCATGCTGCGGGATTGACGAACCAATTGCCTATAAAAGATCAAGAGATAGTAGGCTACATGGAGGATTCGTAACCCAGTACTTTCTTATAAATAAAAATAAAAATGCTCTTGAATTAAGGTCGCAATCCATAAATGGTAAAATGAGCAGCGGTGGGAGGTATGGTAAGTTTCCTCTGGGTTGGTGGAAGGAGGGGGAAGAAAGGGTTATTTATAGCAACAATCTGTCGACACTTACAATTAAAGAGCTAGACTTTAGCTATCGAGGGGTTCCCCATTCTCTAAAATTTAGATTCCATTTATTCGGAAAAAAGGGAAAAGGGAAAAATTGTACCTATGTTTTTTCTCCCGGGTGGGGGGTAACATCTGTTTCGTGTGATTAACACTCTGATACATAAAACACATTGGTTTTTTTGATATATGATCCTTGACTGGAACACTTGGAAGCTTGCGGAAGGAATGGAATTTCTATAAAAAAACATACATAATGATGCTTTTAATAGTATCTATTTTAATGTCTGGATGTACTGCTGCAATATGGATGAGGCCTGAAGGCTAGTTTCTACACATAGCTGATGGTAGGTTCTGCTTCTTGTAGGGATAAGTTACATGGAGTTGTTATATCAAAAATTAGGAGTTGTGACAGTCGTCCAAC
>JAGLCW010000075.1 GCA_023146045.1 Caldisericia bacterium | reverse complement strand
CTATCTGCTCGTAAAGAAACCCCGCCTTTAAGACGGGGTTATCTCATAAGGATCATCATCGAAATCCAAGAACATAAGGTGTCACGACTCACATTCATCACTACAATTCTATGGATTTTCCTAATATCATTTTACCTCAATTTTGAAATTGATACACCAGAGTATTTACTCTGAGATCCCTTTGCATTTGACAAACTTTCCCTAATTTTCACTGTCCTTACCCATCCTTCATTCTTATCTAAGATTCTATGTTCATTAACAAATCTTATGCGGTTTTTCCTTTTCAATCTCTTTTTCTTCATTAATCAAATGATTCTAAGATACAACCACACATGCACTTGCTAAAGTATATGAGCTTTTGTATATTAGTAACATACTGTCAATTTAGGCGATATGCAATAGTAAAGGAATAGCAATGCACACTAATACATTAATTGATAACCTATTTCCACACGGTATTGATAATAAAAAAATTAGCCATCTAGGTATTGCTGCTCAGTATTGTAGAAAAATTAAATTGGTTGATATAATTAATCTGGCAATACCTGGTAAAAGAAAAATTGATATAGGAACTATGGTTCAGGCACTGGTTTTGGATACTCTTGCTGGAAGAAGCCCTCTTTACATGATGAAAAACTTTATTAAAGAACAGAACTGTAAAGTATTGCTTGGCCGAGACGTGGACCCTGAGTTGTTCAATGATGCCGCAGTGGGCAGGGCAATGGATGCTATCTTTGAGAAAGGAACTCAACAATTATTTTCACAAATTTCGTTTGAAGCAATCTCTACACTGTGTTCCAATGAAGAAATCAAATATTTGAATTACGATACAACATCCAAGAATGTATATGGTGAATATGATGTTCCTGAAGATTCTGCTGGCCCTACGATTACATACGGTAAAAGCAAAGATCACCGACCAGATCTAAAGCAATTTGTGGTTGAGTTAATGTGTGTTCATCAGAATATTCCCATGCTTGGCAGTGTTGTTGACGGTAATTCTTCAGATCAAAAGCTTAACCACAAGATGCTAACCCGTATGAGTAATCACCTTGCCAAGCATGGGATTGAGGATGGTGCATTCGTTTATACCGCTGACGCTGCAATGGTTACCGAATATAATCTTTCAATTCTTTACAATAAATTATTCATAACAAGGAGCCCATTTACCTATAAGGAAACAAATTCGGCTGTGAGTAGGGCCGTTTTGGATAAAGAGGGTTGGGAGGAGATCCCACCTATAGAGCCTCCAATTAACTCTCGTCCTCGGGCAAAGTACAAATTGTATGAAACTACAATAACGCTATATGGCAAAGAATATAGAGCAATTGTTGTTCATTCTTCTACTCTTGACAAACGCAGACTGAAGCGTCTAAATCGTCAACTTGATAGTTCAGTTAAAAAAGTTTCTGAAAAGTTGAAGGTAGCAAGCAAGATAGAGTATTTTTGCAGGAAAGATGCTGAAGTCGCTGCTGAGAAACTTTCAGAAGAGGCATCAAAATACCATTATCTTGATGTATCTGTAGAAGAAAAGATAACCTATGGAAAAGGGAAACCACCGAAAGATCCATCCAAACGTAAAATAGCATCAATCAAGTATTTACTAAAGGGTATAGTAAATGAAAACAGTGAAAAGATTAAACTAGCTAATGAGGAATCAGGATGTTTTGTTCTTCTAACCAATACTCCAGTCACCGGCCCAATGGCTCATACCCCCTCTCAAGTACTTGTAGCTTACAAGGAACAACATGGTATTGAGAGAAACTTCAGTTTTATAAAAAACCCAGCTATTTTAAACAGTGTTTTTCTTCATAAACCGGAACGGATTGAGGTACTCGGTTTTATTATGTTAATTGCTTTACTAATCTGGAATCTGATGCAGCAAGTAATGAGAAGAAATATCAAAAGCACAAATTCTGTAGTTGAGGGTCTTGCTGGTAGGAAAACAAAAACGCCAACCACCTATGCAATGACCACAAAATTTAGAGCGTTGAGTGTCATGTCTTTTTGGAATACCAGACAATTCAATCAACCTTTAACAGCTGTTCAAGAAAAATACTTGATGATGTTGGAAATTGATCCTGTCTATCTACTGTTTTACGATGGAGTTAGAGGAAAGATTGACGAAGCAGCAATTCTGGCGAAACTTAGCATGAAGTGAGTGATAAACTTTTGAGAACGATCTGTAATGGAATACTGAGATATTCTTGGGGAGAAGATTTATTCTGCAAAACCCTTGGTACTCGGGTTATTCAAAAAAAGTTGGTAACTTGTAAGAAATCAAGTGAAAAAATACAGCCGATTTGTAATTATGAAATCAGACATGAAACATGTGATGAATGTGAG
>JAGLCW010000074.1 GCA_023146045.1 Caldisericia bacterium | reverse complement strand
CGATACACTCACAAATAACGCTATACCTTACAATATGGAAATTTAACGGAAAAACACATCGAGAAGCCCTTCTTGACAATAAATATTTATTTGTATAACATCTTGTATAACAATATTTACACATTGTATAACCGAGAAGGAACAACAGATGCCAAACTTAACAGCTACACAGATCAAGAATGCAAAGACCAAAGACAAGCCTTACACTTTATCTGATGGATTAGGACTGACTATCTTAATACATCCCACAAAATCCAAAGCATGGAGATACAGATTTCAATTCGATGGTAAGTCAAAAATGATGAGCTTAGGAGTATATCCCGATGTATCATTATCAGATGCCAGAACCAAACTGATGAAGGCAAGAGAACTTGTAGCACAGGGTGTCAATCCTATTGAGCAGAAAACAGAAGAAGAGGGTGGTTCTATACTCTTCAGCGAGGTATCAAAGCGTTTCCTGGAATCGATCAAGCCAAACATATCAACTCACCATTATGAACGTTCAGAAAGCCTACTGCGACTTTATGCAACACCAAAACTACAGAACCATGACATGCAGAACATCACAGATAAAATGCTACAGCAGATCATCGTGGCTCTTGTAGATGCAGAAAAAATTCCAAGTGCACAAAAAATGCATGGTGTATTGAATCAACTGTTTGCCTATGCAAAACTTAGAAACCTAGTTGATACAAATGTTTGCAGACTTGTAGAGACTACAGGATTATTCGACACCGCAAAGAAGCGTAACTTTCCAACTATTACAGAACCAAAGAAGATCAAACTACTACTTGAAAATATTAGAAACTTTGAAGGCAATCACTGGTCAACAAAACAGGGATTATTGTTCATGGCACTCACTTCATTGCGAAGTGGAAATATTAGATCTGCAAAATGGAAATATATTAACTTTGAAGATAGAACCATGACCATACCAAAAGCAGAAATGAAGATCAATCGCAAGAAATTATATGAAGCACATGATTTTGTACTTCCACTTTCTACACAAGCAATGGTTCTGCTTGAATCCATTAAACCATTATCAGGTCACGGAACATATATCTTTCCATCTATCCGTGGAGATCGTCCAATGTCAGAGAATGCAATGCTAACATATATCCGTTCTCTTGGTTATACAAAAGAGCAATTCACACCTCACGGATTCAGAGCTATGTTTGCAACCATAGCAAATGATAAAAGTAATTTCGACCGTGACATCATTGATGCACAACTTGCACACAAAATTGGCAACCAGGTATCACAGGCTTACAATAGAACTACATACTTGGAGAAACGAAGAGAACTGGTTCAATGGTGGGCTGACTGGATTGATTCTTTATAGAACCAGGTTTAACTTGGTTCCTATGGTCTTTCATATATTCCGGGAGTAGGA
>JAGLCW010000073.1 GCA_023146045.1 Caldisericia bacterium | reverse complement strand
GTTTCGAGTGATGAAATTGAGCTTGCAGGTTCAAAGCTAAGTGTAAATGGGGAAGTTCTAAAGAATTCCATGGGGCAGGAATATCGTTTTTCAAAAGGTGAACTGAACATGCTGAAGCTCTATATTAAAGACAAGCATATTCCGAAAGATACATTTTTTCTTTTTGGGGACAACGTAAGTGTGTCAACGGATTCACGTAAATTTGGGGCGGTTTCTGCAAATGATTTTTTGGGTAAATTTGAAAAAAAATAAAATGTTTTAAAGCTTTTAATAAGGTATGAGTTTAGTACAGAATTAAAAATATTTATTTTTCCCACTTGACTTACTAGAAAACTTAGAGCTTCCCCATTTTTCAAAAGCTGACATTAGTTTTTTGTTTTATTCAAGGCATTAAAATGGTGAAACTCTAACAGAAAGGGGTTGACAATCAAAAAAGTGACTAAACAATTTTATAGGAATAACCTCCTATTTTTTTATTGTTTAATCACCCAACATATGCAAAATATACACCTAATCTCAAATTTTAGCAAAGAAATTTTTAATGCTTCGCAGAAATTCACGAACTGCTTGCCAAAAGTCCACCAAGGCAATTTTCGTGAACTTGTACGAGGTATGATAATTCAAGGTTCAGTTTATTTAAGTGATGTTTCGAGAGCAAATTCTAGACAAAATAATGTTCGTAAAGATGTAGAAAGATATTCAAACACATTATCGAAGATACCTGCGTTAGAGTTTTTCCAAATTCAAACTAACAGCCAAATTAAGCATTACAAAAATGAAGCTGTTTTGATATTGAGTGATGGCGGAGATTTTCAAAAACCCAATGCTCAAAAAATGGAAAATGTTTGTAAAAACGTTGATGGTAGCAATGGTCATAAAGTCGGCAAAGGTTATCCTTTGGAAAGTTTAGTTGCTTTCGGATTAGAATCAAAAACCCTTTGTCCGTTGTCGATGCATTTGTTTTCTACCCAAGCGGAAGAGTACAAAAGTGATTGGCTGGAACACAAGAAAGTTTTTAATCAATTGAAAGATTTTGTACAAAGTTCTACGCAAGATCGAATTGTTGTTGAAGATCGAGGTTGTGATGATGAGAAACGTTTTTTGTATTTTTTAGAAAAACTTAAGTGTAGTTTTGTGACAAGGATTAAGGCAGGTAACAAATCTCGTGGATTAATAATCAAGGATAAAGACGGTAATGAGAAAATTTTTAGTGTTCAAGAGATTGCTCAACAAGTAAAAGGAATTTCAGGTGCAGAAAAAGAATGGTTTAACAAAAAAGCAAAAAAGAAGCTGACTTCAAAAATTGCTTTTCAAAAAGTTTTTCTGCCGAATCATAAAGATATACCACTATATGCGATTTTTGTTTATTCGGAAGACTACGCTGAGCCCTTGGTTGTTTTAACAGATTTAATCACAGCAAATGTAGAACAAGCATGGAAACATTTTTTCTACTACAAAAAACGTTGGGAAGTAGAAAACTTTTACAGAGCTATTAAACAAAATTTTGGAGCGGAAAAATTTCTTGTTTTAGATTACAAGAAAATACAAGCTTTGGCTTTTTTACTAACGTTTGTGTTTAGCCTCATTATCAAACTCAAAAACAAAGCAAAGGAATTTTTGGGAATGATGTATTTATACTACAAGGATTTTTGCAAAAGAGAACAAAGAACAGGAAAACATCATCTTGATTTACTTGCCTTTCTTAGAACGAATATACCAGCAAATGACGATGAATATTCTTACCGATTCTGGTCACAGTTTATCTCCAAACACCGCAAGAAGTACAACAAAAATCAACTAACACTACTGGATTGGAGAAAAAAATGGTGAAACTCTAATAAAAAACCCTTGTTTTTTCCGTACAAAAATGTTAGAATCTAATGAAAAATTTATCAAAATATAAATAAAAATTGTCTATGTTTTCATTCAAAAACAAAAAATTTAGCTTAGTGTCCAGCAAAAAAAGACTTTTAATAACTACGTTTTTTATCTGAATAATCTGCGTTGGATTTTTGCTTTCTAGTCTATCTTCGCCTAAAATTAATTCTCCAGAACTCAAAAAACTTGCGGAAGTGACGCAAATTGATGATTTGCGTGATGAAGCGAAGAGTTTCGAAGCTG
>JAGLCW010000072.1 GCA_023146045.1 Caldisericia bacterium | reverse complement strand
GTTTCCTCTTTCCGGTGCAGGCATTACCTTCCATACGGAAAAAGCTCTTTGTGCTGTTTTTAGGATATATTCGTACTCTTTTTCAGTTGCTTGCGTAATAGAGGCAATTGGCTTACCATCAATGGGTGAGTAGCTTGTGATTTTTTCTCCGGTAGTTTTTAACCAGCCATTTTCTGTACCCGTGGATGCACCAAAGTTTACATCTTTAATTCCTAAATCCTGTAAAAAATCTTGCATGTCATCCTCCATAAAAAATATTTACTAAAAGAATATCATACCTTACTGAATATAAACAACCTAAATAGAGATTATTTTAGTGTAAAAATTGTTTGTTGTTATTAAAAAAACTTTTCCATGCACTATGTGTAAAAAAGAAAATACTTAACGAAACACTGCCACAAATTCCAAGCATAATTGCTATCTGATATCGAATTGCAGATAAAGGTGGTGCTCCAGACAATATTTGACCAGTCATCATACCTGGAAGAAATACTATGCCCATCCCTAGCATAGAGTTTAGTGTAGGTAAAATTGCTGATTCAAAACTTTTATTAGAGATGTCCTTTAATGCTTCCTGGGGTTCTGCGCCTAAGTGTAACGAAGTAATAATTTTTGATGAGTTGTCATTTATGCTATCAAGCAAAGTTTTGGCGCCTATAGACATTCCGGTCATAGCATTACCGATAATCATTCCTGAAAGTGGGATCCAGTATCTTGGATTAAATATTGGATCTGGCCTGACTACAACAAGTAAGAAGAAAAAAAGCGTTGCCATATTACCAATTAGCATGCTATACATTATTGTTTTTAACATCTGTTTTGGAATTTTCCGTTTAACAATGTTTTTGATGTTGATAATTGAAAAGGCTTCCATTAGTAATATGATAAAAAAAGTAAGGAAATAATTATCAATCTTGAAAATATAAGTAAGCAAGTACCCTGTTAATGTCAACTGAATAGTCATTCTAATAGATGCAGTAAAAAGGAGTTTTTCCTCAGGGATTTTTTTTATTTTAAAAAGAAACAATAGAACCAGGACAAATGAGTAAGCATATATTAGATGTAAAATAGAGATATCAAGTGCCATTTGTTTTTATCTCTCCGTGTTTTATAAAAATCTGATTATCTGCTAATGAAGACAATTTTGTATCATGAGACACATAAAGTAGTTCTAATCCTGTTGATTTGTGTGTATCAAAAAGCAGGTTTAAAACCAAAAGAGCTGTTTTCTGGTCAAGTGCAGAAGTTGGTTCATCTAAGAGAAGTACTTCTGGTTTCATAAGTAAGCACCTGGCAATACAGAGCCTTTGAGCTTCTCCACCAGAAAGGTTTATGGCAGAATCATTTAAAGTAATGGAAAGTTGCAGTAAGTCTAGGTATTTATTTAGCACACCGTCTGGTGGAGTTAGTTTGTGTGTTATGGATAGCCCTATGGTAAGATTGTCTTTTACGGAACCTGGAAAAATAACAGGGTTTTGTTCAACAAGAAGAACTTTCCTTCTATGGGTAACAATATTGCTTGAAAAAATTTCTTTGTTTTTATACAAAACTTTTCCAGTATTTGGGTTTTTCGTTCCATTTAAAAAAAGCAGAATTGTAGTTTTACCTGAGCCAGAAGATCCGCTAATTGAGGTTGTTTTGTTGCTAGGTATAGCGAAAGAAGAAAGTTTCAATATTGATAAAAATGAAATTGAATCGCAGTAAAATAAATCTTTCATATAGGTAGTTTACAAAAAAATTTAAAAAGTGTTTTTTAAAAAACACTTTTTAAAAATGAAAGCAACTTAACAAACGGGACTGTTTATAAAGCATGATTATAGCAACTCGTAAAGCAGTATTACACAAAACTGTATTGCCTAGTTAGTAAAAAGATAGCCCATGTGTATAGTACCACTAACATTTTGATGTAAGTTGGTGAATGAGCTTTTGTAATGAAGAAAAACGAGAAGCCTTTTTAACAAACCTAAAAACCATATATAAAATGTAGTTTAAAAAACAAAAAAGAGTACTAATTAAATAATTTCAAGCTAAGTAATTAGATAATTGTGGATAACTTGTTGATAAAATAGAGGAAAAATACGAATATTTATATTTTTCCAAGGTAAACAAGGAATATTAATTTACAAAATTGTTTTTAAACAATTTGTATAATTGAACTTGTTGAAGTTTCTATTAATGAAAATGTTTGATTATTTCAAGAATTTGAAACAAGTATCTGCAAGATTTACTTGTGGATAAAAGGTGGATAACATGCAAAATTGGTTTTTATATGTTTTGATTGGCTTTGGAGGAGGAACTTTGAGTGGGTTGTTAGGAATTGGTGGAGGAATAATAATAATACCACTATTATTATTGATGGGGCTTCCTCAACTTACTGCACAAGGTACAACAATTGCACTAATGGTATTACCAATTGGAATACTCGGGGCGATGGAGTATTACAAGCATGGGCATATAAATATTTATATTGGATTACTAGTGGTTGCTGGGTTTTTCATTGGAAACTACTTTGGAGCAAAAGGAGCTATGAAGCTACCAACAATCATTCTTAAAAGAATTTTTGGTGTGATAATGATATTTGCTGCAATAAGAATGATGATTGCAAAGTAGTTAATTTGAATAGGATTAAGCAGCTTTTAAGACGTTTCTGGAAGATTATATCCGTCCTTCTTCTTATTGCTATAGTTCTTGATGTAGCGTACAAAAATAAGGTTTTATCTGTTGAAACATATTATTTTAGCAATAGAAATGTTCCATCGACATTTGATGGGTTTAAAATATTGCAATTGTCAGACTTGCACAATTACCGGTTTGGGAAAAATCAATGCAATTTGATAGAAAAAATTAATGGAATAAAACCAGATTTAATAGTATTTACTGGAGATCTTATTGAAAGAAGGTATCAAACAAATAAAAATGGCATTGTTCTTCTAGAAATATTAGCAAAGAGTTATCCTGTATATTTTGTTTCCGGTAATCACGAAGAAGCTTTAGGGAAATTTGAGTTGATTGAATTAAAGAATAGTTTAAAGGAAGCAAGTGTAATTATTCTTGATAACGAATGGGATAAAGTAGATATAGGGAATGAGTCTATACTGATTGTTGGATTAAGAGATGCTGTAAAAACTAGGTGGGACGAGTATCAAAGTATACTTAGTAAATCTATAGATGATGCAAATGTTGGAATTAACTCATTCACCGTAGTATTGGCGCATAGACCAGAATTTATCAGAGAATATGCAAACGCTGGAGTAGACTTAGTTCTTTCCGGGCATACGCATGGAGGACAAATAAAATTACCGTTTATTGGTGGGATATATGCTCCTAATCAAGGATTTTTCCCTAAGTACATTGAGGGTGAATATGATTATAATGGCACACATATGATAATAAGTAGAGGCCTTGGGGCAAGCGTTCTACCATTAAGAGTTTGGAATCCTCCAGAGATAACAGTTATTGTGTTGCAAAGGCATTAGTTTTCAATATCGCAAAGGAAGAATAAAGACCTGAAAGGTGTTCCATTGGTATTGTTTAAATAGCCAACTAATTTATTATCAAGATAGCGAAAACCTCCGTAAGAATAAATTGTTGAAGTGTCGTCTTCTATGATTTTTAAGTCATCTGTTATTAATCCATCAGTTAAATCAATAGAAATTACCGACCCGTCTTCTAAAAGAGCAAAAAGCTTATTGCCTTCAGAATTTAGCGTCATGTCCAGTATGCTTAGGTTGCCTTTAATAGTTAACTCCCAAGAAGATTCAAAAGTATCAGCATTAATACATTCTATTGTTCCCTCGTTGAACATTTCACCAACTAAGATAGTTTTATTGTCATAGAAAAAAGTAAATATCTGAGACACAGGCAGCGAGCTGGATTTTTGTTTTGATAATGATTTTGTGCGTAGAATTGTGCCTTCATTGGAAAACGATTGGATCAAAATAGAGTGTGTAGACTCAGTTTTTGATCTGAAAAAAACAAAAATATTTTGCAAAGCTTTTTCAAAAGAAGAATCACTTATTTGGCATAAAAAAGGTTTTTGGACGCATGGATCATATTCCCACGAAAACTTTTTGGAATCCATGTTTAACGCTGAAAAGCGAACAATGTTAAGATTTTCCGGGTTTTTCGAAAGATAATAATATGTTGATCCATTCAATGAGTCTTCTATTGAGTAGTTGTATAACGAATATTTGCTAACATTAAAATTTTTATCGATAAATAAAAGGTTTGAATACAATGAAATAGCTGTAGTTTGAGATGATGTGTCTATTGTGAAATTAAATTTGTTGTTACCACCAGTAAAAGATTCCCAGTTGTTTAATGAGATTGATTTACTTTTTTTGGCTTCTACATTTTTAGTTTTGGAGTTACAGTATAAATCATAGGTAAATAGTTTGTTGTTTTCAGCGTATAAATATCTACTAATTGGAACTCTTTCGCTGTCTGTTCCAGAACTAACAGCGTGGTTTATACAGCGTTCACCTTTTATTGGGATAACAATCTCATGTTCTACATTTTTAGATAGTGGATAAAAGTGGAGTAATCCAACATCAGATGACGCAAAAGCGTGACCGTTTGTAATGCTAATATCGTCGATTGGTGTGTCTGTAAACTTCATATACCAACCAACGTTCGTAAATATTGGTAGCGTGTCTGTTTTCTTCGAGTTATCACTTTTTGATGAGCATGTCACAAAACTCAAAATTAAAAAAAGACTAACAAAACAAAGTAAATAGTATCTGTAGGATTTCATGTTATCTCCTTAATAGGTTGGAAAGATCCACGTACATGGATCAAGATGCCCGGCTTGGTAGTCATAATACATGCTTTTTTTGTTATCTCTGTAGCATGCCACAGTTTTTTTGTCTGAGTATATGGAGCCACTAATTCTATTATTCTCAACAAACAATATTGAACAGTTACCTGATTCCTCAACTGAATGTATGATCAAGGCATTTTTATATCTGTATGCCTTAGTACTTGTTTTAGCGTCAGTTGTTAATTTGGAAGAAATATCATCTCTAACTTTTTGTTTGCCGTTCTTGATGTCAATGCTTCTCACAGATCCATCTAACAAGATAAACCATGCTTTATCTTGGCATATTATAGCACTGCTACCCTTACCAGTTTCTTTGAAACCAATATTGTCGCTAATTACTTTCCATAGTAAAGATTCTCCGTCCCAAGAATATTCCAATAAACCAAAACGTAGATCGGATCCATTTTCAATCCATGCAAATTCAAAATATACAAGCAGTGTTGATTCAATTTCTATTGCATCTATTGGGCGTATAAGTACAGCATTTTGATAAGATTCTAACTCTGGATGAAGCGTAAATTTATCTTCTTTTTCGCCGTAGTAAGACATTGTAGCTTCTTTATTGCTATGATCTGAAATCATTACTTCTATGTACAGACCTGATCTAATTACTCTATTGATAGAAAGCCAGGTCTGCGGATTTTTACATGTAATCAAAAGAGATTTGTCTTGCAATTTAGCATCAGACATTTCATTTGACGATGGTGCCACAATCAATAAATCTTTTTTACCATCCCAAACTAGGAACTTTTGTGTTATTTTATCTAAAGAAAACATTGGGTTTTGTGAAAATTCTATTGTAGCATTTTTTGTATTCCATAGATTTTTGAATGCTTCATTTGCACCTGCAGCTTTTGAAACAGAAATAAAAGGGAGTTCGTTAACTTGTTGGTATCTATTTTTTGGGTTTAAGGTGAAAGAAAGTACAACCAACACAACAATTAAAGAAAAAAGTACAATCAACACATTGTGTCCGAATAATTGTTTCATTTTGACTCCTATAGTAAATCTATTACAAGTTTAACAGCTGTGGGAATTGTGACAACTGCAAAAGTTGGTTTAACTATTGTATCTCCATTAAAAAAGAAAAAATATATGGTTAATTCCTACATTTACCTCAAGCGTTCCAGAAAGTTTATTTGTATATTATAATGAATTAATATGAACATAATGACTAAAGAGCTTCCTGAAATTATAAATAATCATCCAGTTGTAATTATTAGTTGGAGAAATGGAGATCATTGGCCAGTTCAGTTTGTTACAGACAATATTCAGCAATTTGGGTATACTGCAAGTCAATTTATATCAGGAGAAATTTTCTTTGAAGACATAATAGATCCAAGAGATTTAGCGTGGATAAAAAGGAAAGTTGGAAGATTTAATTCCGACATTAAGAAAAAACAATTCAGAACAATGGAATATAGAATTATTGATGCATTTGGAGATATACATTGGATAAGAGATCAAACTGTTATGGAGCGAAATGATAACGGGACAACTACCCACTACAGCGGAATGCTTCTGGATATTACAGAATCAATCGATGAAGATTCAGTAAATAACAGAAAACAAAGTTCCAATAACAATATTCTAGATTCACTTCCTGGTGTGATTTTTAAATCCGTCATATCTGAAAATTATAGGAAGAATGTTTTTTTAAGCGAAGGGTGTTTAGAATTAACAGGATATACTACTGAAGAGGTAAAGTCAAAAGACTCATTTGTTTGTGAAAGCATTAGTTTACCAGCAGAAAAAGAACACTTAAAACAAACAATGGAAAGATTAATTTTTGAAAAAATGGAGCACTATTTTGAAACATATAGAATATTAACTAAAGACGGTAATATTAAATGGGTGAATGAAACTGGAAGAATTTATTATGATACCCAGATAGGAAACAGCATAGAAATTGTAGGTATCATTACAAGTTTTATGCACTACAAAGAATTTGAAGAAAAACTCTTACAATCAGAACAAAAAATGGAAGGGTTTTTTAAGTATACTCCGCTTGGAATAGCCTTATTTTCTCCGTATGGAGCTTTAAATGAGTGCAATCCTGTGTTTAAGTCAGTATTTGGAAAGCAGATAGACCAAACGAATCTTTTTGATCTCGAATTTATTCCAAAGCAAGTAAGAAAAAAAATCCTAAACGGTGAAATAGTGCATTTTGACCAATATTTTGCTGAATATCATAAACAATACGTTGTCAAAGAATCAATGATAGATAACTCTTTGAGTCTAAGTTTTTGGATAAGTACATACGGAGGTACAACTTCGCATAGAGGAATTATTGTTACTTTTTGGGATATAACAAAGCGAAAACTTTTAGAAAGACAGAAAGAAGTATTTGTTAATACAATATCACATGAGTTAAGAACGCCTCTCGCTGCAATAAAAGCTTCGATAACAATGATGAATGATAAAAATATCAACATAGGGTATGAAGAAAAACAAGGTGTCATGTCAATTGCAGAAAGAAATGTTGAAAGACTTTCGAGATTAGTGAACGAACTGTTAAACTTTCAAAGAGTTGATGGAGAAAAATTTGACTTGACCTCTGCATATCATAGATTTCATCCAATATTGAAAAATTGCACCGAAGAAATGATCCCATTTGGTAAAGATAAAAATATTGAGATAAAACTCCTTGTTGATGAAAATATTCCACTAGTTTATTGTGATCCCTATTGGATAAATGAAGTATATACAAATATTGTTAGCAATGCTATAAAGTTTTCCAAGCCAAACGGCACAATTGCAGTCAAATGTACTGTTGCAGATAAATGTTTAGTTGTATCTGTAAGGGATAGAGGGATTGGTATTTCATCCACAGATTTAGGAAAACTGTTTAGATCGTTTTCTCAAGGATCTATTGATTATTCTCAGAGACGCGGTGGCAGTGGGCTTGGCTTAGCAATATGCAAACGAATTGTTGAAGCGCATAATGGGAAAATTTGGGTAAAATCAAGATTAAATGAGGGTAGTATTTTTTACTTTAGCCTTCCATTGTCTGGTAAACAGATAGAAAAAGATCAGGAGAGCTTATCAACATTTTCAATAGTTGAAGATTAAATATATAGTAATGATTGTTTCTGTAGGAACGAAATCAAAAAATAAACTAAACTAATAAGAATTGAATTCCATAATCCATGGAATAGGCAACCCCAAAAAAATCCAAATTTTGTTCTTAGATAACCCAGTATTATTCCTGATGTAATTTGTGGCAGTATTAAGATTGGTGACACAATGAGGACAATTTTGGTCAAAGGTGTGTAGTTTGATATGTGGAATAAACCAAATAGCACTGTAAAACCATAAAATATCCATATAAAATGCTTTTCCCAAAAGTTTTTAGTTTTGTTTGATATCTTTGGTATCGATAAAAACAAAGTAACAAGAATTCCAACCATTATGCTTGCAATAGCTGCATAAATTGTTGTTTTGGAGAAAGAAATAGCTGAAGAGTTCGTGCAAAAAATATAAATCATGAAAAAGAGATAGGAAGAGGAAATTCCAATATGAATAGGTTTAAAAATCATGGGCAATCTAAAACCAACTTCTTCAACTAATGGTAAGATAATCCCACCAACTAAAAGTAGTTCCAAATAAGACATTGTTTGGAATAGCTCTAAAACATCGTTTTGTGTAGGAATTTCTTTACCAGAACTAATTAATAATAAAACTATAGAGACACAAATTCCAAGTAATACTTGAACCACTAAATTTACTGATAAAAGTAGAAATACGGACTCAAGTTTTTTTGAAACAGGTAATTTTATTAATTTTGGAGAGGGACGTTTTATTGATTGCAGGAAGTTCCTGAGTGGTTCGTAAGAAGAAATATTTGGTCCCATTAAGGTAGTCTTGAGGCTGGAGCAGAATTCAAAAGATTTGCAGAGTCATCCGGGTTAAATAAGATTCTGTCAATGAAATAACTGCTATCTTCTTTAATGAAATAAAAAGCTACATTTTCGCGATCTTTGATTCTGAAGATAATTATGTCTTCTCCATCATCTCCCAGTATCCATCTAGGGCTGGAGTAGAATCCAGTATTCCCAATTATTCCAAGTTCAATTGTTTGATTAACAAGCGAGCCCTTTGTGGTTAATTGTTTAGCTTGTTCAATTTCGTCGTTGTATAGCAGGAAAAGAAATTCAACAAGAGTTTGGTAAGGGGAAGGAACAACTGACGATTCAATTAATCTGTATTTTGTATCTTCAAGAAGCCAAATATTTTTATAGTATCTGTGGTAGGTTGAAGAATTACATTCACCAAAAATATAGCTTTTCCCGCTCGGATCCAACAATATTTGTCCCTTTGCTGTTACCATCTCAAGATTTGGTTCACTTACTTGGATTAAGCCATTTGGATAAAAAGGTGATGTCCAATTTATTGTCCATGCATTGTTGTCATTTACTAAATACTGATAAGTCTGAAGAATAGTATTATTGTGTAGTTTTTCTGAGAACACTATACCAAGAGAGTTGTTATTTACATACAATTTTTCTGGAGTAGTAAACTGGCTGTGATGATGAAAAAATGAATCTATATAATAAAATGGAGTAAGGTGAATCGTTTGAGTTTGAGACCAAGCAATTACTAACCCCATGTTTTCCACTTGAAAAGCAACAAGGCCTTTGAAATCATTGTTTAAAATTGATGGAGAAATTGGGTTGCTAACAATTATTTCTGGAGTTTGGTTCTTACCCCACTCTTGAAATGACGGCCATTTTACTAGTAGGTTGTGGAATGAATATTTGGAAGCATAAGAAGATATATCAGAGAACCTTTGAGTGTAAGATGCTTGTGGAGAAATATCAATTATTGAGTTAAGATGAATAGAACAATTATTTTGAGAATACTCTGAGGATGTAATTTTAGGCATTTTCTCCCAAATTTTTATTGAAGCAGAATATTTGTTTTGTTTCAATAAAGCAGTTTGAAGCTCAATATAGGCTTTTTTAAGTAACAGTTCGAAAGAAAATGAGTTCGAGGATTCTATCATTGGTATAAAATTCTGTAGAATTACCTCTGCTTCAGCATTGCGAGATAACTGGTTTAAACATGTACACTTTAAGTATATCAAAAGCTGTTCTTGCCATAAAGTGAGAGTTATTTGTTTGTCTGAAAGAATTCTTTTAATTCTTTGTAGTGCTATAACTGAATCCTCAGAATATGTTTCAAAAGTTGCTAATTTTATTTCAAGATTAGTGTTAGTGCTGTCTATAAGTAATTTATCTCTGCATTCTTTAACAATTGAAGGGTAGAAATGTTTATATGCATCATCTGCGTACATGAAATCAAAATTTGATTTCCAATTGCTTAAGCGGAACAATTCAACTGTTTCTTCTCCATCTGAATCGAATGACCAGCGACCAATTTCAGTTCTATCATCCTCTCCATATTTTCCTGGTAAATTGCTAATTAGGAGTTTTGAGTAGTCTATATGATTTATTTTTTCAAACGACCAATTCTCAGAATATGAGTCTATTAGGTAAATTTGAAGGATTTTTTTGCTATTTGGTTTTACATAACCAACATATATGAATTGTTTGTCAAGGTATAGCCAATCAAGAGATGTTCCTTCAAGTAAGATATTGCATTTTTCCTTCCAGTTGGGAGATTGTGTAAAAACTGATAAATACAATTGTTTTGGGTGGCTAGGGTGCTCGGTAATAATTACAGCTTCTCTGTTTATGTTGCCATCTAATTCTCCGTAAACAATGTATGCGCTAGGGTCGCTCTCCGGAATGTAAATGCGTGTTTTTTTGTGAAGAATTTCAGAAAATGGAATTGATATATCTGATAAGGAAACTGAAACAGAAGATGTATTGCTGAGATTTTGGCTAGAGGGAGTTTTATTGCATGAAAAAAATGTAACAGAACAAAGCATAATCAAACAGATAGCTAAGCAAAATACAATTGATTTCATAGAAGCATTGTAACATTTAAGTGGCATAATTTTTAATTATTAGCAAGTTTTTTGCATTTTAGCAATAAAATCGTCAACATCTTTTTTTGTTGTCTCAAATGAAGTCATCCACCTATATTCATTGTCCTCAATGCTCCACGGGTAGAAAAAAGCTAAGTCTTGCATTTTTAATGCAATATCTTTTGGAATTTGTATGAATATTGCATTAGTTTCAACGTTTTGAGTGAGTTTAAACTGCGGGAAAGAATCTTTGATTTTTTCTTCGAGATACTTTGCCGTTTCATTTGCGTTAAGTGCATTTGATAACCAAAGATCATTTTCAAAATATGCAAGGAATTGAGCAGATATATAGCGCATTTTTGAAGCCAATTGAGTATTTTGTTTTCTATAAAACCTGGCATATTCTGAAATGTTTGAATTAGAGAATATTACTGCTTCTCCATATGCCATACCATTTTTTGTACCACCAAAAGATAAAACATCTATACCACAATCAAAAGTTAGCTCTTTACATGTTTTATCTAATGCAATGCAAGCATTTGCAATTCTTGCTCCATCCATGTGCACGTACATATTGTTACTATGAGCAAGCTTACAAATAGCTTTTATCTCTTTTGTTGTATAAACAGTTCCTAATTCTGTTGCTTGGGTGATGGAAATAACTTTAGGTTGAGTATGATGCTCATCTCCAATAATTTCTAAGAAAGGTTTAATTTGGTTTACTGTTAATTTTCCGTTTGTATTCGGAATAGTTTGAATTTTACTCCTAAGAATATGTTCTGGAGATCCGCATTCGTCACAATTAATATGAGATGAATCGCATGCAATGATGCTTTCAAAAGAATGTAATAAACAGCCAAGCCCAGTGACATTAGCTCCTGTCCCATTGTATACAATGTAAGGGTCAGTTTTTTTACCAAGAAGAAGTTTAAAAACTTTAATTGCTTCTGATGTGTAAGGGTCATCACCATATGATACATATTGCCCAGTATTCGCGCTTGATAGACCAGCTAGAATTTTTGGGTGAATCCCAGAATTATTATCACTTGCAAAACTTTTTTTATCAGATGGCTTAGGCCAATTTACTTTCATGATGACTCCTTTAAATTTGTGAAACTGTGAATTTATCAATAGCATAAAACGAAGCAGTTGGGTTTGAAGAATTTTTCTCTAGAGATTTGAATAGAGAAAGAATTTTTGGATGACAGCTAAAATAGAATAGTTGGTGATTACTGCTGACATTGAGAATTAGTTCTGCTGTTCTCAGTTGTCTCTCAGAATCAAAGCGGATTAAAATGTCATCCAAAAAAATTGGTAATATTTCTCCATGCTTCGATAACTCATTAATTAGTCCCATTCTAATGGATAGATAAACTTGATCTGCAAGACCTCCACTCCACTCTTTTTCTGTTTTTTTTGATGTTAGCTGATCAAACAATATAAAGCTTTCATTACTTTTTTTTGATTCGCCTGTTTTCATTAGAGAGTACCTATTATTAGTTATTGTTTGAATCCATGAACTAGCAAATTTAATAACTTCAGGTTGTTGAGATTTTTCAAAGCCAGATTTCGTTTCTTGTATTATTTTCAACGCAAGTGCATTAGAAAACCATTTTTCTGCATTTTTCCTTAGCTCTGATTTAAGAAATGCTTTTTCTTGAACAGCATTTCCAATTCTGGTAATTGTATCTACGGAGTCTCTCTTTTGGTTTAATTCACCCTTTTTCTCAAGAGTTCTCGCCATATCATTATCAATTTGTATG
>JAGLCW010000071.1 GCA_023146045.1 Caldisericia bacterium | reverse complement strand
CTTTCAATTTTCGAGTCTTCCCAGGTACAAGTTATTCTTGTTTTAGTAATTTTAGACTTCACTATTTTTCCGTCATTTTTGTTTATATTGTTTATATCTAGGTCGTTTACACTAAAAGCATGAATGTCTATAGCATTAGGTGGTGCTTCAAGCATCCAAGACTGTAGGTATTCACATGGAGTTTGAATTGTTTCAATGGTCGCTGATTCTTCACTAACTTTTATCCATCCACTTTCTGCTGATCCATGATAGTATATTGTGTCATCAATGTTATATATATCTCTGATAGATATTGAAAATCCTTTTGAATCATCGGTTGCACACTTGAAATGTATGTCGTTTTCTTTAGTTTTTTCATAAAGCATGTACTTAGTCGTCTCCAAAGTACTATTCAAAAAATCTGTTTCCTTTGTTCTAAATGCAAATGAATCATACTCATTAGTTTTATTCAACAAATTGTTCCAGTAAATTAAAAACAGTTCTGGTTTTTCTTGCATATTATCCAAAGATGTATTAATTTTTAAATCAAATTGGCTTTTTTTGTTCTTTTTCAGTAAATCGAGTAAAGATTTCACATTCCTAATTTTAGTGATTGTCCATACTCCATTTTTTTTATTCATCTGCACGTAAAGTGTAGCTTTTTCTATTTTGTCTGTATCCCAAATTGGATACTCAGCTACTGCCTCATTATTCTTTATTTTTACAGACCGTGGTGGTAATTTCTGTGTAACTATTATTTTGTTGTCGGAAAAGTATTTCATCAATGAATCTGCATTACTTCTAGAGCTAAAATAATCGCCTTTTGAAAAAAAATCTTGCAGAATATTTTCTATCAGTAAATCAATATTTTCTTGATTTGTGTTGCTGGCTTTTTTTTCTTTGTTGAGGAAGGATAGTTGGTAATCCTCTTCTTTTGAAAAATATAGAAGATCGTGAGCCAAAGAACTTGATACTCCTTGTAAATCGCAATAACGTTCTATTGATCTGATATCATACTGTTTCCATGCTTTGTTAAATGAGTATATTAAATGGTATGGAGATCTCAACCACAAAACAAGTGATATACTGCCAACAAAAAGAAAAAATACCGTTAAAGATAAAACTAATTTTTTCATTTTTCCATTACTTATTTTAATAATATTCAACCTCGCTTCATTTAGTTTTCTAATATTATAAGTAAAATCAATGTATGAATCTATACTTTAGCTATGGAATTGAAATGTCTCAATCAAAAATGCGTACTATTTGCAATAATGCCCGTATATACGGTGTTGGAAAATGTCTTGGGTATCGCTTTTCAATAAACTCTTTGAGTAACTATACACTTGTTTCGTCTGTTAATGCTGTCGTATATGGTATTCTTTGGGAAATATCAAATTCCGAAATGGAACCTATAAAGATTTTTAATACTCCGTTTAAAGAAAGATTCACCGCATCAATTGAGATAATTAATCCAGCTCAAAACGAAAGAATCTCAAAGTACACAAATAAACACTTAGAGAATCACTTTGTTGAAGCTTTCACATACAAAGACATTGAAACTACATATGGTAGCCCAAAAAAAGACGATGTTGAAACAATTTTAAGTGTTTTGCGAAATAATAGTGTTCCACAAGATTACATTCGTGAGATCAGTTTTTGGGTTAAGTAAGATAAAACTAAAAAAAGGGGAGCTGAAGAAATTTCTTCAGCTCCCCTTTTTTTATTTAAACTCTATTCCATGTTCTCTTCAGACATTTTTTTATATATTGTATATCGTTCT
This sequence comes from Caldisericia bacterium, assembly GCA_023146045.1. Lineage (GTDB taxonomy): Bacteria > Caldisericota > Caldisericia > UBA6126 > UBA6126 > JAGLCW01. The sequence goes on along the minus strand of JAGLCW010000071.1, from coordinate 15,267 downwards.
TTTGCGTCTTCTTCAGCTTTTCCGAATAACTCTTCAGCAATATCAGGAAATGATTTTTGTAAAGAGCTGTAACGAACTTCACTCAAGATAAAATCTCTAAATGAAGCTGTAGGCGGTTTTGAATCTAAAACAAATGGATTCTTACCTTGCTCTTTTAGATCAGGGTTGTAGCGATAAAGATGCCAATAACCAGCTTCAACGGCGCGTTTCTCTTGTTCTTGAGATTTGCCCATTCCACACTTTAAACCATGGGTTATACATGGAGAATAAGCAATAACTAGAGATGGACCTTTGTATTTTTCAGCTTCAATCAATGCTTTGATCAACTGTGTCTTATTTGCACCCATTGCAACTTGTGCTACATATACATAGCCATAAGCCATTTGCATTCTCCCAAGGTCTTTTTTCTTAGTTCTCTTACCAGCAGCAGCAAACTTAGCAACGGCAGCTTCTGGAGTAGATTTTGATGACTGCCCACCAGTATTTGAGTATACTTCCGTATCATATACCAAAACGTTGATGTCTTTTCCTGTAGCCAGCACGTGGTCTAATCCACCGTAGCCGATATCGTAAGACCAACCGTCACCACCCCATGCCCAAACAGATCGTTTGACAAGGTAATCTTTATTGTCTGCTATTACTTTAATTAGCTCGGAAACTCTACCTTTGTGATTTTCCTTTAAAAGCGGAAGAATATTTTTTGTTGCCTTTTTTGAACCATCAGCACTTTCTTTTGCTTCTAACCAGTTAGTAAATACTTGCTTTGCGTTGCTGTCAAAATCTAAACTGACCAATTCTTCCATAACCATTTTTAGTCTATTTCTAATTTGGTTTACAGCAAGTAACATTCCAAATCCATATTCGGCATTGTCTTCAAACAAAGAATTTGCCCAAGCTGGTCCATGCCCTTCTGCATTTTTAGTGAATGGGATTGATGGCGCAGATGCACCCCAAATGGAAGAACAACCGGTTGCATTGGCAATGAGCATTCGATCACCGAACAATTGAGTTACTAGTTTTGCGTATGGAGTTTCACCACATCCAGCACAAGCACCAGAAAATTCAAATAAAGGTTTTACAAATTGTGAACCTTTAACGGTATTTATTTTGATTAGGTCTAATTTTTCAGAAACATTCTTCACTGCCCAATCAAAATTTTCTTGTTCATAGAGTTTAGTTTCTAAAGGTTTCAACACTAAAGCTTTTGTCTTTGCAGGACATATATCTGCACAATTTCCACAACCTGTACAATCAAGTGGATCAACTTGAATAACAAAATTTTGATTTTCTAAATCTTTTCCTTTAGCCTTCACAGATACAAATCCAGATGGAGCATTCTCTAGTTCTTTTGAGTCTAGCAAGAATGGTCTAATAGCAGCATGCGGACAAACGTATGCACACTGATTACATTGAATACAGTTTTCTGGAATCCATTCTGGTACATTAATTGCAATTCCACGTTTCTCGTAAGCAGCTGTTCCAGATGGAAATTCTCCATTTTCTCTACCAATAAATGTACTAACAGGCAAGTCATCACCTTTTTGTAGATTCATTGGTTCAAGAATATTTTTGATGAAATCAGGCTTATCGTTGCTACTGCTGACTTTATCTTTTGCACTTTCATTTTTCCAAGAAGAAGGAATTTTAATTTTCTGGATTTCTTCAATTCCTTTGTCTACAGCAAGATTATTAAGGTTAACTACTTTGTCACCCTTTTTACTGTATGATGTATAAATTGCATCTTTTAACAGCTTAATTGCCTTATCTAATGGAATTACTTCGGATAATTTGAAGAAAGCAGCTTGCATAATCATATTAATTCTGTTGCCTAATCCAATTTCTTCAGCAATGCTTGTTGCGTTCAACGTATAAAAATTAATGTTGTTGTTAGCTATGTATAGCTTCATTGAAGCAGGTAGTTTTTCGCTTAACTCTTGCTCATTCCACTTGCAATTTAATACAAACGTTCCACCTTTTTTTAATCCGGAAAGCAAATCATAGTGCCCAACATAAGATTGATTGTGGCAAGCTATATAATCTGCTTCGTTAATTAAATAAGTAGATTTAATTGGAGTATCACCAAATCTTAAATGGGATATGGTTACACCACCAGATTTTTTTGAATCATAAGAAAAGTAACCCTGAGCATACATATCAGTATTATCGCCAATAATTTTAATTGCACTTTTGTTTGCCCCAACTGTACCGTCAGAACCCAAACCCCAAAATTTACATCGAATTGTACCCTTTGGTGCTGCAACAATTTTTTCTTTTATTGGTAATGATGTATATGTAACATCATCATTTATACCTACCGTGAAATGATCTTTAGGTGTTTCTTCTGCCAAATTATCGAATACAGCTTTTATCTGAGATGGAGTTGTATCTTTTGAGCCTAGCCCATAGCGACCACCTACAACTAAAGGTGCATCTGCATTTCCGTAGAAAACACTTCTTATATCTAAATATAAAGGTTCTCCTAATGAGCCTGGTTCTTTTGTTCTGTCTAAAACAGCAATCCGTTTTACTGTTTTAGGTAAAGCACTTAAGAAATGTTTTACGCTGAAAGGTCTGTATAAACGAACTTTAACAAGTCCAATTTTCTCGCCTTTGTTAACTAAATAATTTACAGTTTCTTCAATTGTTTCTGTGGCAGAACCCATAGCAATGATTATTTTTTCGGCATCTTTAGCACCAATATAATCAAATAGACGGTATTCTCTTCCTGTAATTTTTGATACTTTTTCCATATATTTTTCTACAACAGCAGGTAATTTATCATAAAAACTATTGACAGATTCTTTTGCTTGGAAGTAGATATCTGGATTTTGTGCTGTACCCATAATTTTTGGGTGGTTTGGGTTCAATGCATTATCTCGAAACTTTTGAACCGCTTCATAGTTTAGCATTGATCCTAACTCTTCATCGGAATAAACTTCAATTTTCTGAATTTCATGAGATGATCTAAACCCATCAAAGAAATGTACAAATGGTACCTTGGATTCAATTGCTGTTAAATGTGCAACAGCAGCTAAATCCATTACTTCTTGTATTCCGCCTGAAGCGAGAAGCCCAAATCCTGTTTGCCGAGTTGCCATTACATCGGAATGATCACCAAATATTGAAAGTGCATGAGCGGCAACTGCTCTTGCAGACACATGAAAAACTCCAGGCAATAATTCTCCTGATATTTTATACATGTTTGGAATCATTAACAACAATCCTTGCGAAGCAGTAAATGTTGAAGTTAATGCTCCTGCAGCAAGTGAGCCATGAACAGCTCCTGAGGCTCCAGCTTCAGATTGCATCTCAACAACATTGACAGTTTGTCCAAATAAATTCTTTCTTCCATTGGCAGCCCAAGAATCCATATGTTCTGCCATAGGGGAAGATGGTGTAATTGGAAAAATAGAAGCAACATCTGTGAATGCATACGCTACATGTGCGGCTGCTGTATTGCCGTCCATTGTCTTCATTTTTCTAGCCATGACTGAACCTACCTTTGTTAAAATTTTTCATGCACTACTATACTATTTAAAAACTAATAAACAACAAAAGATGTTTAAGTTTTGGTTAATTCATGACTTTGTTTTTAGACTCTTTTTATTCCTTTACAATACTACTTTTAGGTAATTCTATATTGAATCTTGTTCCTACTCCAACAGATGAACTTACAGTTATTGATCCACCAAAAAGTTCAACAATTTCTTTACATATTGCCAATCCTAAACCGGTACTGCCAGTTTTTCTACTTCTAACGCCAGAAGTTTGTGAAAAAGCTTTAAAAAGCTTAGGTAGTTCTTTTTTAGGAATTCCTATTCCTGTGTCTATCACCTGTATAACAATATTACCGGTAAATATTTTATCTTTGACAACAATTTTTATACTTCCTTGAGATGTATATTTAATTGCATTGTTAAGTAAGTTTCCAATTACCTCATAGAGCTTATCACTATCGGTTAATAAACGAGTATCTCCCGTATGGAATGAAGATGATAGAATCAATCCTTTTTTTTCTGCTATAGGTTTATGGTCTGCAATAATTTCATCAAGGAATTTTTTCAGATCAATATTCTCGTACACAAGCTCAACTTTTCTTGCTTTTAGTTTTTGATAATCTAACACGTCGTTAATGATTCGAGAAAGCCTATTAATATTTTTATTACTTATTCTAAGAACTTCTTTCTGTTCTTTGCTAAGTTCTCCGAGGCTAAGAATTCCAGCTGCCTCTTTTATTACTGTTAATGGAGTTCTCATTTCATGTGATACTGTATTAATAAACTCATTCTTTGCATTGTCTATGATTTTTAGTGTTGTAATATCGTAATCGGAACCCCTAAACCCAGTAACTTTTCCATTTACCGTAATAGGGACTCCGCTTGAAGAAACATATAATGATTCTCCGTTAACTGTTCGTAATTCTGTAAACAGATCGTTAAATGGAGTTTTATTTTTAAAAGCATCTTCTAATCTAGACTCAAATACTTCCTTCTCTTCGTCTAAATGCATGTTTGACCACTTTTCCACATGAATCAAATCTGATGGTAAATAACCAAGAAGCTTTTCTACATATGGGCTGATGTAAGTAATCTCGCCACTAACATCGGTTTCCCAAATTATAGATTTTGCCTGTTCTGCAACTTGTTCTAAACGTTTTTTGGTTTCTTTCTCTTCATTTTCAATAAGAATTCTCTCGAATATTAAAGATGCTTTAAAAACAAAGGATTCTATGGTTTTTTTATTCTTTATCAATTGATGTTTTTTTTGTAATATACAAATTGTACCTAGGTGTCCTTTTTTTCCAAGAAGCTTTATTCTATAACTGTTTTCAATATTAAAATAATCTATAACAATTCGAACAAACTTTTTTGGGAGAGAAGCTTTTAAATCATTCAAGTTTTCCGGGCTCATTTTTTGAATCTTATTGGTGTTAAGAATCTCTTTATCGTATTGAACTAAAACTCTAGTGTCGACTATAGAGTCACACATTTTTTCTATGTTTCTTTTCTGTACACAATTTTCTTCAAGTTTGCATGATTTTAACGTCATATAATCTTTATCTTGATAACCATTTAAAACAAAAATTAAACTGTCTGGAATTTTTTTGCATAACGATATTGCAGAGTAATTATTTACATCCTCAAGAGTAGTGCACTTGAGAAACTCTACTTGTTTTATTGATAACCATTGTAGTTCGTTTTTTTGATTTTGTGTTTCGATTTCAGCTTTTTTCCGCTTTGTTATATCAATGATTGTCCCGCTCATTCTTATTGGTTTGCCGTTGTTGTTGTATGCTGTGAATTTTCCACGTTTACTTATCCAAATCCATCCTTTAGTTTTATGCCTATATCTTTCTTCAACTTCAAATACAGAAATAGTTTTTTTAGAAAGCTTGTCAAATACATCCAATTCAAGTTGTATATCATCAGGATGTGCAAAATCTTTCCAAGATGTTAACTTTTTTTCATATAATTCCTGAACTGTGTATCCAATAATTAAAGCGAATTGATTATCAAAGACAGTGTCATCTTTTTCAATATCCCAATTCCATGACCCTATTTTGGATGCTTCAAGAGTCAATGCTAACTTTTTTTCAAATTGGTATAGGTCAGCTTTTGTTTTTTTTCGTTCAATCACGCTCCAAATACTATTCATCAAAAGTTCCAACTGAAGTTCATCAGTTTTTGTATAATCGCTTTTTTTATTTGCTACTAATACGATAGCAACAACTTTGTCGTCAGAAAATAAAGGAATTGAAAGATATCTCGAAACAAAGACATGCCTACGAGATAAAACATCTTTTCTGTTGCTCGAAGCTTTAAAACTATTATTTGTAACAGATTTTTTGAATCTAATTAAATCACACCATAATCCTGTTTTTCCAATGTCATATACAGTTTTTTGAGATGGAATATTGCACTCTTGCAATGTACCTTCAGACAATGCTGCAAGGACTAGCTTATTACTTGTGTGTTCATACAAAAATATGTAACCAATTTTACTGTCCGATACGCTAATTGCTTCATTTAAAGCATGTTTAATTATTGTGTCTTGGTCATCGGTTTGATACTGTAAAATTTTGACTAAACTTTCTAATCTTTTTTGATTAGCTATAGTTTCTATCTCAATCATCTTCTTACTAGTGATGTCTTCTATAATAGTTGCGAAATATCCATATTCTGGAGAAAAAGCATACACGTTGTACCACTTTTGCATAGCTGCTGAAAACTGCTCAATTTTCATTTCTTTCCCTTGAAGTGCCACTTCACCATATTTTTCAATCCAGTTAAATGAATCTTTTCTAATGTCAGGTAATACTTCAGTTACATTTTTACCGATAATCTTCGCTCTTTTTAAACCTGTATGTCTTTCAAAGCCATCGTTGACTTTGATAAACTGATAATCTATCGGCATGCCACTTTTATTTGTTATGATTTTGTGCAACCCAAATCCACTCAACATGTTGTAAAAAAGATTTTGGTATTCTTTCTGACTTTCAATTAGTTTTCTTTTTGTTTTGTATTCTTTTGTTACATCATGAAAAACTAATACTACACCTAAAATATTTTTCTCTGAATCCATTATTGGAGAGACCAAATTAGAGATATGATTCCTTTTTCCAGTTTTAGAAACAAGTATTATATTGTTATTAGAATCGATTGGTGTTTTTGTTTGTATAACACGCGAAACTGGGCAAATTTTTTCAGCTACCCCATCTTCATCAATAATTTTAAACACTTCATCTATAGATTTATCCATTGCATCAATCTCTAACCAATCAGTTAATTCTTGAGCATTCTTATTCATTAATGTTATTCGACCAAGAGCATCAGTCGTAATAACTGCATCACCAATACTTTTGAGAGTAGTAAAGAGCGTCTTTTTCTCTACTCTTAACAAGTTTTTTGCTATTTCTTCTGCTGAGATATCTCTTGCTACAATCCATATCCCTTCAGCGTTGTCATTTAAAAAAATCTTACATTTATCTACGCTATATGTATTTCCATGGATTTCTCTTCTACAGTTGTATATATCTTGATTTTCCAGTGCTTTTATGTCAGTTTTCCTAATTCTTTCTGCATCAGTTTTGCTAGCTATTTGAAAATCATCCTTACCGAGTATGTTTTCCAGCGTTAAACCAAAAAACTCCAGGCACTTCACGTTAGCATAGACGTATCTAAAATTGCTGTCTTTTATCATAAGAATGTTTTGAGATGAGCTTAATATTTTTCTAATGCTTTTTTCTTTAAAAATACTGAAAAAACACTCCATATAGAAATCTGACAAAAATTGTGTCTTGTTAAATGTTTTCAAAAAATTCTGGTTGGAATAAAAAAATAATGCTTCAAAAAAACTATCATTTAGCCGAAAAGAAATTGCAATTGCTTGTTCCAATTTGCTATTTATCTTAACGGCAGTTTTTATGCAAAAGAGTAAATCCTTTACACCTTTATCAAAAATATTTGGAAAATTCTGAATAGTTTCGGTGGAGTACTTTTCTGGAGAAGAAGAAAATTGAACAATCTTTGAATCTTTGTTTAAATTAAGAACAATAGCATCAAAATAATACAGATCTTGTAAAAAAACAAAACGATCGTTCATATTCTTTTCACTACAATTCTTCACTTTAAGGCTAAACCTCTTTGTAAATGACTTACAACTTACTAATTAATTCTATGTAATCGTATAAAAATGTATAGTTTTTAGTTCTATTTTTTTAATAGTTGCTTATAATTAATGTAGCACTCATGCCTAGGAGGGAATTATGAATAGCGTAATAATGTTACAAAATCTACCAGTTTTAGTTAGTGCTTTTTACTTATGTTTGGCTATCTATTCTCTGTATTTAGCTACATTCATAAGTATTCATAAACGGCCAATTGTTACTGACAGTAACTTGTTTAACACAATTATTTTGATTATTTTTTCTCTAGCTGCGTACTATTTATTTTACTGTAATCAAACGTTTTTTGTCACAATAATATATGTACTCTTTATATTTGGACTCTTTTTGCTAATTGTAGTATCTAGTAGTAAATTTAGAATAATAGGTTCAGAGGAAAGAGTTCACTGTATACTTAAAAAAGTCCTTCTTGTATTAAACATACCTTTTGTCAATAATAAGAATGAATTTGAACTTCTTGGCTTGGACAACACAATAACCATTAAAAAGACACTATTCAGCATATTTCACATAGTTATGAATAATGGTAAAGATAAAAAATTGCTTAATAGAATCAGATTAGAATTTAAAAATTATTACAAGAACAACGAAGTAATACTATATAGACGAGGAGTCACCCTATTCTTTGTATTCAGCTTTCTATTTTTTATTTTCAGTGGATTATGCATTTATTATTCAATGCATTTTTGTCTGTAACAGTTTTGTCACCAGTAAAAGCTATTTTAGTGTACAATATATTTATGGGTGTAGCAGGTTTACAACCTGTGGGGTGTATCAAGATAAAATTTAACCAGGGCTTTAGTCCTGGTTTTTTTATTGATACCAATAAACCAAAATAATCGGAGGGTGAGTATGAAGAGAATAGTATTGACGGGTGGTGGAACAGCTGGACACGTCATTCCAAACATTGCTCTAATTCCAGAACTTATAAAAAATGATTGGTCTATACATTACATCGGGCAGTCTTGTGGAATAGAGCATAGGCTAATTGAAGAATGGAACATGAGAAATGAGTATAACGTACAATACCACAGCATTAGTTGTGGTAAATTTAGAAGGAATTTAAGCTTTAAAAACATTTCCGATTTAAACAATATTAGAACTGGATACAAAGAATGCCTTGAAATTTTTTCTAAATTTCAACCAGATATTCTTTTTTCAAAAGGTGGTTTCGTTTCTGTTCCACCAGCATACGCAGCAAGGAAAAAAAATATCCCAATAATCACTCATGAATCTGATATATCTTCAGGTCTTGCTAACAAAATGATAAACAGGATAGCTGATAAAACGTGTCTTTCGTTTCCAACAAAAAAGAAAACAAAAAAACTGATCTATACTGGTAATCCTGTTAGGCGAGAGTTGCTAAACGGAACAAAGAAAAAAGGTTTAAAGTTTTGTGATTTTAACGATAAGAAGCCGGTTATTCTTGTTATGGGTGGAAGCCAAGGTTCAACCTTTATTAATGATTTGGTTACAAAAACAGTCCCATATCTTCTTTGTAAATTTCAAATCATTCACCTAACTGGAAAGAATAATTGTTGTGAAGTGGACCATGAATGCTACAAAGGAATTGAGTTTGCAGGAAGTGAAATGCCAGATATATATGCTTGTGCTGATGTTGTAATATCAAGAGCTGGTGCTAATTCTTTGTTTGAATTGTTAGCATTGAAAAAACCTATGATTCTAATCCCATTACCAAAAAAATATAGTAGGGGTGATCAAATACTTAATGCCAAATATTTTTCTGATCATGGTTACTCAGATATGCTGTTGCAAAAAAATATTACAACCGAAAAATTGATTGACCAGATTACATACTCTTTGGAAGAAAAAGACAGGTACGAGGAAGCAATGAGTAAGGCTTCTATACCTGATAGCATAAAGATGATTGTTGATCTTTTGAATGAATATTCGCTTTAAAAATATACTTTTCTTGTGTTATAATTTGGTTAAGAAAAATGGTGATATTTAATGAAACGAATAATTTCACTTTTTGTTGTGTTTGCTTTGGTTTTTTCTGTTTGCTTTTGTGACACCACAATACAAAGCTCTTGTTATTCAGTTAACACATTTCCAGATTTAGATGGAATAATTCAAGATAATGAATACGAGGACAGTGTTTCTAACGAGGATGAATCCTGGTCTTTCTTTTATACTATTACTAATCAACTACTTAAAGGTGGCATAAAAGCAAAGACTAATGGTTGGTGCGCAATAGGTTTAGATCCAGAATTAAAAATGAAGGGTGGCGATATTATTCAAGGTTGGGTACAAGGTGGCAAACCAGCATCATCAGATAGCTATGCAACAAAAGCCTATGGTCCACATCCTACTGACGAATCTCTTGGTGGAACAAACGATATCCATATTTTTACAGTCTCGCAAAATGGGGAATACACAGTTTTTGAGTTTAGACGAAAATTAAAAACAATGGACAAATTCGATAAGGTTTTTCCAAAAGAAGGTACACTAAAGTTTCTATGGGCATATGGCGATACAAATGATAGCTCATCAATACACACTAAAAGAGGATATGGAACAATAATAAACACTAGAAATGGAATAAGAAATACTAGTGAAGTTACAGCAAAAGTGCTTGAATCTAATCTATCAAATTACCAAATTTTAACTACGTCTTCTTCTTTTAACTCAGGTCATATACCCGGTGCTATACTTTGCAATAAGAATAATCTGTTAGAAATTCTTCCAACAATTGATCACACCAAACAAACAGTCCTATACGGCGATAACGATGCTACTCAGAAAGAAATTCTTAATGACCTTTTTTATTATGATTTTAGAAATGTTTCATCATTAACAGGAGGTTTTTCTGAGTGGGAAAAAAATGGTTACCCAATTGTGATTCCAGAAAAAGAAAATACCGTACTAAAATTCTATATAGGCAAGTCTTATTATTTTTTTAACAAAAAGAGAAGATCAATGGATGTTTCTCCATTGATTATTGAAGGAAGAACATATTTACCGATTTCTTATGTAGTAACTCCTTTAGGTGCCGAAGTAAAATGGAATAATGATGATAAAAAGATTCAAATTTTGCTTGATGGTTTAGATTTAGAACTTTGGATAGGAAAACCAACTGCCCTGCTCAACGGAGAAGAGGTTTTTATTGATCCAAACAACAGTAAAATAGTTCCACTGATTGTTCCACCAGGTAGAACTATGCTTCCGGTACGTTTTGTGGCTGAAAGTCTTGGTTGCTCAGTAAATTGGGATGCTGACATTAGAGAAATAACCATAGAGTATAAACACTAGATTTTATTTATCCAGTGGATACCTTACTTTCATTTCTGTAAGTTCATTTTGAGCAAGCTCCCATTCTTCAAAAACTATACTGATTGTGTGTTTTATGTCTGAAAGATCCCTTGTAAGAGATGTTAATTTAAAAGAATTTGAATGAATCCCTGGTTTGCAAAGATCATTTTCTATCTCCTTTTTCTTACTTTCAAGAGCATCTAATTCCTTTTCGGCTTTATTAAGCTTTTCTTTATATGGAAAAAGCTTCTTCCTATACTCAGACTCAATTCTCTTCTGGTCTTTTGTTTTTTTCTTTGCTTCATCATGTAACAAGTAAGAATCATTTTTAAAATGTTCATTGCCATTTGAACGTTTAACGTTCTTTGAAGAACCCTTCTTTCGCTTAGGGAAAAATTCTTCAATGTTTTCTGATCTTTTTTTAATGAAATAACTATAGTTGCCCATGTATGAAGTTAATTTATGTTCATGGATTTCAACTATACGGTTAGCAACATTGTCTAAGAAAAATCTGTCATGTGATACAATTATAAGAGTTCCTTCATAAGCAATTAATGCACGGTGAAATATTTCTTTTGTGTACATATCTAGATGGTTACCAGGCTCATCAAGTATTAACAGATTTTGCGGTAACAACAATATCTTACACAGGGCTAATCTTGATTTTTCTCCACCAGAAAGTACGCTAATCTGCTTGCTCATATCGTCATTTTTAAACAAAAATGCTCCAAGAAGATTTCTTTTTTCTTTGTCATTTGCCTTAGTTTCTATTGATTGTATCTCGTCCCAAAGAGTGTTTTCGTAATTCACATTTTGTGCACTTTCTTGAGCATAAAATCCTGTGAATATATTTTTATCGATATTTATCTTACCATGTGTAGGTTCTTCTATTTTGCTTATAAGTCTAGAAAGAGTAGATTTACCAGATCCATTTACTCCAACCAATGCGACCTTCTCTCCTCGTTCTACATTAAGGTCAATAGAATCAAGTACAAGATTGTCGTTATACTTCTTTGAAACATTTAACAATTCTACAGCTTTCAATCCAGATCTTGTACACGTAGGAAATCTCAAAGTAACCGTTTTTGGTTTTTGTTCGATTACTATTATTTTAGTTTTTTCAAGCTGCCTAACTCTACTCTGTACGGCGCTTGCCTTAGTTGGTTTATACCTGAATCTGTCTATAAATCTTTTTGTTTTCTCTATCCATTCATCTTGTTCTTTTTTTTGCTTTATCAGTAATTCTTTTTTTATTCCAGACTGTTTCAGAAAAAAGGAATAATTACCAGAATATATCTGTATATGGCCATTAGAAAGCTCTGCTGTGGCAGTAATACAATTATCAAGAAACATTCTATCGTGAGATATTGCAATCATTGTTCCTTCGTATTTACGTAGATATTGCTCTAACCATTCTATACTTTCTGTATCTAGATGGTTCGTAGGCTCGTCCAAAAGCATAATATCTGGTCTCATCAGCAATATTTTTGCAAGATATATTCTCATTTTCCAGCCACCAGAAAATTCACTACATTTTTTCTTTATATCATTTTTTTGAAATCCAAGACCGTTCAATATTTTTTGAACATGGGCATCAAAAGAGTATCCCCCGCGAATTGTAAAATCATGAAGGACTCTTTCATATTTGTCACTCATTTTGTTAAACTTTACGTCATCATTTCCACATGTGCCAAAATACTTTTCCATTTTTTTCATTTCGTCCATCATTGAGTCAATTCCAGTTTCCTTTTTGAAATATCCTAGCAATGACTCTTCAGATAGCAGATTCATATCCTGTGGTAGATATCCAATAGTATGTGTTCCGTTTATAATGATTTTTCCTCTATGTCCATCTTCTTCACCACTAATGCAACGAAATAGAGTTGTTTTCCCTGCACCATTAACTCCAGTAATTGCGAGTTTCGCTCCATCGGGTATTTGAAAATTTATCTGATCGAATATTGTTTTATTCCCAAATTGAAGCTCTAGATTCTGAATATCTATCATATATTTGTGTCTCTTAACTTTCTTAATCCATCTCGAAACATTCTAAAACTTAAAGATCTGTTTACTTCTGGATTCATATATTGTGCAATTGTTCTTGCCGTTCTCATTTTGGGCATGCTTCTTCTGTAATACCCAGAAGATTTCAGCTCTCTAAACAAGGCTTCCCATGTTCCGCCTGAAATATCATCAGGATTTCTATATTCTTTCATATGAGTAATTTTTACATAGTCTATTCTAGGAAAAGCTTTACATAGCGCCTTCATATCTCCAAAAAACCAAGCTTCTAACTCTTCTATTGCGATTCTATTAAGCAAATTAAAATATTTCTTTTTTTTGTTACAAGCTGGTGTCATAGAATTACTTATTGCTATATTGTCTAGTCGTTTTTTAAGCTTCATACAATCATCTTTATCTCTGTCTATTAGGACAACATAACGCCAATCTCGTTTATTCAATGAAGAATACCCTTTTAGTTGTATTGGTAGTTTCTTCAAAAGATCATATTTACCCTGATAAACATGGAATGAAAAGGAAATCTGGGGTACAATTTTTGGTATGATTATCTCTAAAGCTTCAACCGCAGAGAGTTCTTCTGTTAATATCTCAAAATGCATTTTAATCTCTCAAAAATCCTTCAGTCCACAAATGACCAAGTTTTGCACCTTTCTTGATATATGTTTCAATTCCTTCAATCTCAGAAACATTAACACAATTTGAAAAACCGCTTTTGTCTCTTGTACATAACCAAACTTCATTCGGTTCCATATTGTTAACAAAGTATGGTGAATGTGTAGTGACAAATACTTGAAGATTTTCTGAGGTTATCCTACATGCCTCTGCTAACTCTGAAATAAAAGCTGGGTATATACCGTTTTCGGGTTCTTCAATTCCCATTAATGACAAATCGCTTGGTTTTGTTAACAATAAATAATACGCAAGCATTTTTAGTGTGCCGCTAGATATATAGTTTCTGTTTATTGGTTCTTTAAAGCCTTTGTCAATCATGTATACTTGATTTGATAAATTTTCATTCTGCTTTGTTTCTATTGTTTCTAGTGATGGAATATGGTGTTGTAATTTTTCTATTATTGTTTTATAAAGTTCTGGATTATTTTTTTTACATTGATACAAAACATTAGCTAAGTTTTCTCCATTTCGTTCAAGATTTTCTTCAAGTTTTAAAACAAGAACGTTTCTTAAGCTTTCTATGTTCAAATCGTATGTTCGGATATTTTTGAAAAAGCTATATACCGTTTCAGCATAATTGAACTTTGAAATACTACCGTAAATACCTATTGCAAATATGTCTTCTGAGAACAGCACTTCTTCTTCTCTTGAATTTTCAGTTTCAATATATCCAGAACCGTTTTCAAATTTCATAATTATTCTACCGCCTGGTATAAATAATACTTCTTTTTCAATATATGGGTTTTCGTTCTTCTCAGATATTGAAACTGTATATCCAATTTTCTCATTACTGACATCATCATATAAATGCACAGTAATAGAGATACTTTTTGAACCATCTTTTGTTGTTAATTCTTTCAACCCATTTCTTTTTTTACATGTTTCTACCAAACCACTCTGGATTGAGGTTGAAAGGAAATCTAATGTTTCTAGTATTGATGTTTTTCCAGAACCGTTTTTTCCGAGTATAACAGTGAATGGTTTTAAGTTCTGCAAAATGACATGTTTTAGGGTTTTCACGTTATTTATTTCTAAATAGCTGATATATGTATTACTTTGATTCATTATTATTTTCGCTTTTGATTAATTTTTGTATGGCTTCGTTTAGGTTTTTAAAAAAAATTGAATCCTCTTCATTTTTCATGTCAGGAAAAATATCAACGCCACAAGACACCACAGTTTTGTCCATATACTCAATATTAATATGCCACCATGTTTTTGCAATTAATTCTGATCCGTATTCTTTTTCTAAACTCCAGATATCTAGTAATTCTAATTTCTCAAAAAACTCGCTATAGTTGGGGTTTTCTATTCTAATTTTCTCTCCATTAGAGAAAAATCGGTCTTCTTTAATGGTTATATAAAACAGTTCTTGACCATCTAAAGCCAAAAACATACTTTCTTTATTTAATCTTTCAATTGAGATATCTAAGTGTTTTAAATTTATATTTTTCATAGTGATATTATATTGGAATTTTTGATTAAAAAAAGTCTATAAACAAAGAAAGACCCCCATAGAACAGGGGGTCGGAAATAAATAAAAGGGAAGGAAAAAAAGGAGGTGCGAAAATGGAGGGTAAAATCCATTTAAAATAAATAGATTTTTCAGGCTGGCG
>JAGLCW010000070.1 GCA_023146045.1 Caldisericia bacterium | reverse complement strand
AATATGCATTTGGTGAAGATGAAACAATTGCCTACATAGATTCTGCCTCAAGCAGAAACTCTGCTGCATTTATTTCACGAAAAAAATATCAGTATCATTCATCTGAAAATATATCAGATGAGCTTACATTGATAAATCAATATGATATTGAAAATGAAAAATATCTAAACATATGTCAAACACATGAAGCGTCAGAAATGATATCTGTTGGGATCTCTGATACAAAAGTATATCTCCTTGAAATATTGCATGGTGATGAAGAACGATGCACCAAAGATATATTTTCTGTATATACCATAGATCAAGAAACCGGTAAAAAGATTGGTCGTGCAGATATTGTAATGCGTACAGGTGAATATTTAGAACCAGAAGGCAATGGATTATTCTATATTGCAAATGAATATTTTCCTGGAAACCTTGAAGCCGGATATGGCATCATGTATTATAATGAAGAGAGTCTATATAAGCCACACGGATATCATGATCTTGGTGTTCAAAAGAAAATGAAGATAATGACTTCGTGTAATAATCTGATGCCTTGCTCACAGTATATTGAAAGTGGTGCATTCAGAGAAGAGATAGAACAAGATGAAGTGTTGATACATATTATTGGTATTGACTGGATCTCAAATAATAAAATTGCATTTACATATACTACATATGAAGAGCGTCCTGAATGGAGAATTGAAATAGGAGAATATTTTGATCATCAAGGTTTAATATATCATATTGATATCATTGATCTTAGTGCAGGTCCGATTGCAAATGCATTTGATACTTTAAACTTTAGAGAACTAGAACTTGATATAAGAACAAAGTGTCACTCTAAACATGAATGGATAGTAAGCAGACCACATTCATTGAATGGGAAAAGATTAACGTGCACAGATAAATACATTGCAGTTCCTGTTGAATTATCACCTGTAAGTTTTGAGAAGGAAATACACAAGGAATCAGTTATAGCGCTGTTTGATAGAACCACTTTAGAATATGTATCATTCATTGAACTTGGAAAAGATTTAAATAAAGATGAATCAATATCAATTGTTAGACCAGACGATATTACAATATGCAATGACTCAGAACCTATATATATTGATCTAAAGATGAATGCCGAAATTATTGATATTACATCTGATTGTTCTCAAATAGCTGTTTCATATATTATGTCTTATGGACACGAAAATAATACTGATGAAGATCAAGTAGATGAAGGTGCACATAGCTTTATGTATATAGAAGTTTTTGAAGACACAATGGAAACAAAAGAATGTCACAAAGTACGCATACCTGTTTGTGATCGTGCCAAATCAAGAGATTGGAAAGTTGGCATATAAAAATTATGCTACAATAAGAACAAATAAATATAAGGAATATAATATGAACCCAGAAGAACAGATGATGGCAGAACAAGCAGCAGCACAAGG
>JAGLCW010000007.1 GCA_023146045.1 Caldisericia bacterium | reverse complement strand
GTCCGAAATATTAACATGGACCCAAAGTTTCCTTCTTAGAAGGAAACTTTATCTAGCTAGAATAATATTAACAACACGTTCAAACGGTATTCTTTAAACTGAATGTACAATTTTTATGCCAAATTGCGGGATTGTATTCCTGTAATTTGACCTAATTACGGGAATTGATATACTAAGGTCATGCATATTACAAGATATTTAGAATCTCAAATTCTACAGACATTTGAATCTTCGCTTTATCCAGCCATTATGATTTATGGAGCCAGACAGGTTGGAAAAACAACACTCCTACATAAACTCATGGAAAAAATCCATAGTAATACAAAATTCCTGCCATGCGACGATCCTTCGGTAAAAGATCTTTTTGACACCATTAGCATAGAGCGTCTTAAACGAGTTGTTGGCAATTATGAGTTAATTATACTGGACGAAGCGCAAAAAATTCCGAACATTGGAACAATTCTTAAGCTTATGATTGACTACATTCCTGGAATAAAAATTTTTGTAAGCGGATCTTCGAGTTTTGAACTGGCTAATCAATTAAGTGAACCACTAACGGGAAGAAAAATCACTTATCGGATGTACCCCATTTCTTTGTCAGAATTATACAAACCAGACCAAATCGTCCAGTTAAAAAGCAATTTAGATTTTTATCTACGGTTTGGATTATATCCAAAGACGTTTCAATATAGCCATGATCAGTCTCTTGAAAATTATCTTATTGAGCTAACCGGAGATTACTTATACAAAGACATCCTAGAATTCAGGCAAATTCGAAATAGTGAACAGTTGCGACGTTTGTTAACAGCTTTAGCATTACAAATTGGGCAGGAAGTTTCCTATACTGAATTAGGAAATATAGTTGGTATAGACCAAAAAACTGTGGTTCGGTATATTGATTTGTTAGAGAAAAGCTATATTTTATTTATACTTCCAGCTTTCAGCAGAAATCAACGAAATGAAATTAATAAAAGCCGAAAAATCTATTTCTACGATTTAGGTATTCGTAATGCGCTCATAAGAAATTTCAATGAACTGAAATATCGTAATGATACTGGACATCTTTGGGAGAATTTCCTCCTTATAGAAAGAATGAAGCGAGATTCCGCCTTGGGTATCCAGAAAAATTACTATTTTTGGAGAACATATGAAAAGCAAGAAATTGATTTGATTGAAGAATACGGAGGAAAGTTGCAAGGGTTTGAGTTTAAGTTATATAAAGGAAAAGTAAAAGCAAAAAGTTTTTTAGAAACTTACCCAAACAGTAGTGTAAAAGTAATTAATCAGGAAAACTTTGAAGAATTCGTGTTGGAGTAATTATTGATTTTACAGGTTTTAAAATATTACACCAAATATCCTTGACATTATAGAAATAAATGATAAAAGTTGGGTTGATTGAAATTAAAAGTGAAAAGCGAATTTTAGTAAAG
>JAGLCW010000069.1 GCA_023146045.1 Caldisericia bacterium | reverse complement strand
CCAACCAATGTTGTTGTAAAGGGAATGAAAGAAACAAAAAAAATGAACACAAAAACTAACAAAATATGAGTTCTATTGGTACAAACACACATTTTTAACTGATGTATATGTGAAATCCAAAAATGAGCAATAAGGTAAAATGACACGCTATAAGATATAATCTGCGGTCCCAACTTTTGCAAGGCATGAAACAATTCCATACTTGACGAACTAGCAGGTATGTCAGGTACATGAATACTAAGCACCATAATAGTTATGATGATTGCAAAAACACCATCTGTTAGCCCTTCCATTCTATGCAAAGAAAGAAGAGTGCTTTTCTGTTTCGACATTAAATTTCCTCCAATTACAAACAAAGGTTTTCTACTTCTATTATATCCTAACAGTCAAAATAAATTAGCTTTTAGTCACTTCATTGAGTAACAAATGTGGAATAATTTCAAAATCACAGAAAAGTTGGAAAAGAAAAACAAAAAAAGCCTTCTACGAAGCATTAGTGTTCGTAGAAGGCTTTTTGAATACTATTTAACTAACCTGTTTCAATTTGCATTTTTTAACAAATTTGGCATCCTATATACATGAAAGAAAAAGGTCTAATAATTACAGATTGGCGACATGGATATAACACACCTGAATCACTTAATGATCCTCGTTATCGTGTAGCTTTCGCTACTCCACATTCAATGATTTTTGAACCAAGGCAAGGTGAACTACTAAACCTGAAAATTTCCATTCTTAGTGAAAAAGTTGAATTCAATTCAGAAGAAGAAGTTAACATGCTCATGGAAAAAATAAGAGAGAATCCAGACTACCTAGACCTAGAACTACAAAAATTGAAACTTACACAAAAAGAAAAAAACTATTTTACATATAGAGAACTTTTAAGCAAAGCCAATGAAAACAATGGAATATCAGCTATGAAATATATACTCAAATCTCTCCTATACACAGAAGAACCAATTGACTCTCTTATTTGGATTGCCAAAAACGTAGCAAAAGACGTGGACGAAAAATATCAAATTTATTGGAAAGCTTCTACTGCATCAGATTTTCTATCAAATAGGTATTCTAAAAAGAAAGAACTAGAATCAACATGTTGGACAGATCATTGGTTTCGACCTTATATGCGCGGTATAGCTAGTTTTTTCGCATTTCAGCTAGAAATAATACTAGATGAAGACGAAGATCAGCAAGCAATTAATAGCCTGCATGACATTATGGAATTAGACTCTTCCGATCCAATGGGTATTCGCTTCATTCTAATGAGCCAATATAGTCGCTTGGAAAATTACAAACAAATGGAAACTCTTTACAAGAAATTCCCTGACGATAGTCAAAACCCACTCTTTTTATACCCTATGGCTTTTATGACATACAAAACAAAAGGAGATACTCACCCAGATACAGCATCTTTTATTAAAAAAGCTCTGGAAAGCAATATATTTATAGCATTTAGATCATTTCAAAACAACGATAATACTCCTTTTGAAGGCTCTCACTATTTACCTCGTTCAGAGGAAGAAGCGCATTACTTCTTTACGATTAATTTTGATATTTTGTGTATGGAAGAAGATCAACAAGTTTGGCTCTACAAATCATTTCATCAACACATCGAGGATTTTAAAAACCAGCATTTAGGAGCACAGGCATGACGGAAAAAACAATAACTAGCTGGTTATCAATTCATCCAATTGAAATTAGACAAAGATTTAAGCTCCCACTAAGCAAGGGGCAAGAATTGATCAAGAAAGCATTAGATTCAAAAGGCAAAAAACCACTTGAATTGATTTTGCGATCCATCTATGACAATGATGATTTCATTGCTCAGAGATTTTACTACTTGCAGAATTATGCAAAAAGTAATGAAGAAAAAATCCTTTGCCTTCAGAATAATATACAAGATATTACTGCTATGGACAAGGAACAAAAAGAAAAAGGTAATGTGGAGCAACAATACAGATCCTTTGTGCTTTATCTGCACATATTACACCTTAGTGAGGTTTTTTGGACAATTCCAGAGAAACGAAACAATGCAGAAACTTTCTGGGGTGTATATCAAAAATCAGATTATTTCAAAGAAGCATTCGACCTTCAATCAGTCCTTTTATACCGCTACCCACTCATGCAAACTCAAGAATTCGATATTGATTTACTCTTATCCCCCACCGACGATATAGCTTTACATACATATGCAAAAGCACTTTACTTTTTTTCAAAAAACCCATCATCAGAAGAAGCTCAAAGCCTTTTAAACAAGTCTCTTGAGCTTAACCCACATGTCCCCTCACTACTACTTCAAAAAAAACGTATTCCTAAAAAATCACCAATGAAGTTCGAACCAGGCCAAATAAGTGAAGCTAACTACATTGCCTACCTCGCAGGAGAATCATGGTGGTCAGTCGAAGACGCAATAAGCTGGCTAAGAAATAGTTCAAGCTGAAGATTTTTAATATTCATTTCCAGATTTACAAAATCTCAATCTACGTTTGTGATCTTTTGTAATTATCAATTCGTTCTTTGACCCATTCAAAATAGCGCATATTTTGATAATCAAACCATTTCTGTCTATA
>JAGLCW010000068.1 GCA_023146045.1 Caldisericia bacterium | reverse complement strand
GTATACAAACCAAAATCTTGTAAACATCCACGGTTAAAGGCTTAGAGGGTACTTTACAATAATTACGTAGTAAACTCAGGCTAGTAAAAATGCTAAGAATCTTGTAACTAATTTCGGTTGAATCAACTGCTGCTTCATTCATTTCATATTCACATCTTTCAATCATCTAGAATCAGTTTTAAAATATCTGGACTTTTTTCCTTGAATTGTACCATACGTTTAACTATTTCGTTTCCTGAGTAAGTCCATTTTTCGTGAAGTTGTCTAACTACAGAATCTTTCTCTGCATAGGTTAAATTTTTAAACTCTTTATTTTGTAAGATTACTTTGACATCATTCTTAACAAATTTAAGTACATCAATGCTACGTTCTATCATGTGTTCTGAGAAATAAAGATTTAAGACAAGTGCATCGACTACTGATTCAAAAACATCCGAAGTTATAAAAGTTTCAGACTCTTTTGTGAATACAATTAGATCAACCAATGTTAAAAATGGATTCTGTTTTTCTTTAGATATTTGAGGAATGGGAAATTTCTCAAAGAAAGTATGCTTCATCCTAATCCCCTTTTTTCCCAAAGCTCCACCACCATAGAACATTTTTACTGAGTAAAAAAATAAACAGGAATTTAGAATAGATGTCAAAAATTTGATATTTTTCCCAGTGATAATTCTACCAGTATCATTAGTAAAGAAACTCCCACTTTCGTCATAAACGAAAGATGATTCTTGTACCATTTCTTGAAATACAATCTTTTCTTTCTCGAATTCTTTGTAGTAAGTTGCTGCACATCTTTGTAGTGCATACCATTCGTATCTTATTCCTGTTTCAGCTTTATTTCTTTTGCTTAATCTCTCTTTGTATTTTAACAAATGTCTATAAATAACGTTGTATTCATTTTCAAAAGTTTTTTCTGCCTCTGATGAGACACCAGATATGTTTTTATTACTATTTAAAGGAAAATGCCATGGAATAAAAAGAAGCCACAAATCAGCAAATTCTGCTTTGTAACGTTTTATGTCCCTACCGCGCAAAATGGGTTTTATTATTTCAGCATTCTTCGGATCTTTGGTGATAAATTCATCCCTTTTTTCTCCATCAATGATAAAAGCTTCATTGAAACCAGTTAAAATGCCACGATTGATAGAAATATCCCAATCCTTCAGTGGAGTACCGACTTTCTCAATATGCTTTCTAATTTCTTGCTCTGATTTGTTTGATATAACCCAGCTTTTATCACTTACATTTTGCATCCTGACGAATTCCTTGTCTAAAAGTTCATTTAAGGTATCTTTTTTTGTTAACGTACGTGCTTTTAGGTCAATTTCTTTTAGCTTGGTTTTTTCTACAAGTAGTATGTTAGTGTCAACAGTTGCTGAACTGAAAACATCTGGACCTAAATCAATAAGTTTTAGTGGATTATTTTCACTAAAAAACTTTCTTAATGATTTCCCATATTTAGTTCTCATCCATTTATTAGAAGTAATGTAACATAAAAATCCATTGGGACACAGAATATTCAATCCCCGTTCATAGAAAAGAACATAGATATCACCAGTTCTTTCAAATGTGACATATTTCGAATCCTTATAAATATCCGCATACTTATATTTTTCATCTACAGCGTTTTGTAGCTGCATGTAAGGAGGGTTTCCAATAACAATGTCAAATCCACCTGTAACATCAAACATCCATTCTGGATCAAAAAATGTAGCAGATTCATTCTGATCATATGGATCCCAATGTGCAAGGGTTCTCGCAGTTTCATTTCCACAACCAGATTTTTCAAGTTTTACCGTGATCTGCTCTCTTAATTCTTTGTCTTCTTTTCGAAGTTTTCGTTTTTTTGATGGTTTTTTGGCTGAAAACAATCTATGCCGCACATTCTTTAATTCTTTTTCAATTGTGCGAATTTCTTCTTTGTTGAACAATGAATTTTTTTTTGTTTCAAGCTTAATAAGAGTATTGGCAGAAACGAATTTTGTCTCAAGGTTTGGTAAAGGTCGAATACCAAGGTTAGGTTTCTCTTTGTTTACCTTCTGATCAACAATAAGTGATATGAAGAAGCGTAGTTTACTTATCTGCACAGCAATAGGCTGAATATCAACGCCATGTATACAATTTTCTATCAGATACAGCTTTCTTCCATAACCTAATTGGTTATTCTCGAAAGCTTCTTTAACATACTCTATTGCCCTTTCTCTAGAATCAATATCCTCAATACACTCGACTTTTTTAATCTGTCGTTTTTGCCAACGTTCATTTTTTGGATCAATCTTATGGATGATATGTACCATTTTCTGTAATGCCCCCATTGGGAAAGCACCAGAACCACAAGCAGGGTCAAGAATTTTACACATATCTAACGATTGAATAAGAATCTCTTTAGTTTTTTCTTCTTTAAATGGTTGGATATCATCATAAGAAAGTAATTGATGTAGTTTATAGTCAATTTCCTTTTCATCCTTGAGACAATCTCTAAGACTTTTTTTTAGGTGTGCAACCAAGCTTTCATCGACCATATAATTGACAATCTCTCTTGGTGTATAAAAAGACCCTGTCTGCTTTCTAGCAGTAGTTTTAGTTTCGGGGTTATAGCTTGCTAGAAGATTTTCAAATACACGCCCCAAAAGCTCTGGATCAAGAGCAATATCTTGTTCCACAGGTGTGCTTTCATCTATAGTAAATTTGTATGATTTTAGAATGTTAATCAGTCCTTTTACTTCTACATCTTTGTTTTTACTTTTTCCTTGTCCGTAGTCCTCACTTAAATTAACATGCTCTTCTTTACCAAAAAATATGCAATCAGGAACTTTAAGTTCATTATCATACCTATCAGAAAAACCATCAATATAACGAATGACGTCACCGCCCCATTTTCCTTTTTTGCCTTCTATTGGTTTATCAAGACATTCAAAAAGCCCCCCATTCATAAAAGGTACAAAATCTTCAACTAGATGAATAAATGTATCAGGATCTTTAAAATATTCTTTATATCTCATCAGATTTGTTATATTCATTTCATTACCAGATTTTCTAAATTCTCTTTTCTTCATATCCTGATTCAGTGTAGCAAAAAATAGATTTTGAAGTATGGCCCTGTAGTACATACTACCTTGCGTTTTTTTGTTAAGGATTGTATTTTTCTTAGGTTCAAAATTTTTCAATAGTTCGCTTTTAATATAATTCTCATCAAAAAGCTCTTCAGGTATGAGACTTTTTTCTTTGATAAACCATACAAACAATATTCTAGTGAGCATTCTTATAAGATTTTTGGCATTGTGCTCCCTGACTTCCTGGTCACACAAAGATTCCGCTATAAATTTGGTCTGAAAAGGTGCATCAGGAAAGTATATCTCATCCATAGCCCAAAAATACCAATCAGATAGTTCCTTATAAAACTTCTTGTTGAGGATCGAAACGCTAAAAACTTTTTGCCAATATTTGTAGAGGTCTGAAAAATTATTTACTGCATTCTTCCCAGAACGAGTAATTGTTAATTCCTGCAGTATTTTCAAATGTCCCGTATGTGGTGATTTTACATTGATATCTCTTAATAATGATACTTTCCCTGTTTTTTCTCCTTCGCGATATTCTTGCTTATAAGGAATTCGCTCAATATTAGCTATGGAAATATATTTTTCATAACGAAATACAGTAACAACGGGGGTATAATGATATTCCCGGTTAAAAGCTCGTGTAATTTCCGCAAGTTGTGTTCTTGTTGGCAATAAACCGTTATTTCTTTTTTTCAGAGTAACCCCAAAAATAAGTATACCTTCGTAGTCTTTTTCAGGTATTTTTATGCCATCCAAAGATTTATCAATATTTTTTCTAGTAAAAGCACTATCATCAATCATACCAAAAGCAATGACGTCCTCTATCAAACAAAAAGATTCATTGTTTTCTTTGTAGGTGTTTGTAAGAATATCCTTCGGAGCAATTTCTTTATCGTCAATAATGTTCACTGGGATATTTAACGATTTAAAAAGTTCTTCAATTCCTTTAAAAAAATTGATGCCAAAAGTTTCTAAATTCATACGTCACCCTTCTCCTAACATGAATGCTACTTAGCTTACCAGGAACCAAGCGATTAGATCAAAATTCTTCACTTGATATTTTTCGCTTACACTAATATTTTCTTTAATTCTTCTCACTGCACTGCTATCGCCGGACTTAAGTTTCTCTAATAAGTTTTTTGTTTCTGCACCGACTCTATTTTTAACAGTACCATCTTCAAGAATTTCTTCATCTGTTGCTTGAAATTTCATCCAATTTTTTAAAGCTTTTGATAGCTCTTCTATAGCTACTGGATCACCTTTTTCGACTAAGTCTGGTACAAACCTTTCAGCATTTTTTTTCAATGCAAGAACATCTAAAACTTCTTTTTGATTCAATAAAATCTGATTACCTTGTTTGTCTATATATACTAAGTCATAAATATTGTATTCGTGTTCAACTACTCCTGGTGGTTTAGATGGAAAACCAAGAAGAGCAATGATTCCCTCTCCCTTGCTTTCATTCATCTTGTCTTCAAAGCCTGTATATACACCTTTTGGCATATTTTCGTAAAACTTCTCATTTCTTTGAATCTCTTCAAGCAAATCCTGCCTAAAACCTTCAAGAGAAAGATTATCAAAACCAAGACCATTTTCATTTACTTCGATATCTTCCCATTTGGTCTGCATCTGCTTTAGCATTCTTTCGTTCATCTTGTCTTCAAAGCCTGAATCGGTTGCCATTTCTCTAAATGAATCTGAGAATTCAAGTTGAACTTCAGAACCAGCAAGTTTCATTATTGCCATTCTTTTCTCAATACGCCCTTTAAGGTTTAAATACGTATTAATATTCTCAGATGGCCAATAGTTTACACAGAATATTTCATTGTTTGGAGAACCAAGTCTATCGATACGACCCATACGTTGAATTACTCGAACGGGATTCCAGTGAATATCATAATTAATGACCATATCACAATCTTGAAGATTCTGACCTTCGCTTAATACATCTGTCGATATTAGAATATCTATTGGATTTTGGAGTGCTTTAAAAGTGTTAAGATCATTTTTTTGTACCCAATCTATCCACTCAATATATTGTTTTTTCTTAGGTAAATTAGATTTACTTGGTGTAAAAGACCATTCTTTTTCATTAAACAATTTTGTAAAAGGTGCGAACCGTTCTAAAATGGGCTCAAAAAGTTTTGTTTCGTGTGTATATGTATCTGTTTTTGACACACCACCGGTTACAACAGCAATATTCTCGAATCCTCGTTTAACCATCTGATCAAAGAGGTAAAATGCAGTATCTTTGTAAACAGTAAAAATTAGAACCTTTTGGTTGTTTCCATTTTTTCCTGTTTTTTGTTTTTCTTTAATTTTACCTATAAGTGATTCTAGTTTTTCGTCTTTGCTATAGCTGTTGCAATACTTTTTAGTTTCATCCTTTATATCTTCTGCAAATCTAACAAGATTAGTCTTAAGTGCATCTAGTGCTTCAATGTCTTTCTTGATATCAACTTTAAATTTTTTAAGGTTGCCAGATTTATCAATATCTGAAATCCTTATTGGTCTTTTTTTTCCTAAAGAAAAATCATCACTTAGCTCATCGTCTTCATCATCATCTGCAAAAAGATCATTTCCAAAAACACCAGAAAGATCCATATCTTTTTTCATTATTTCATACTCGTTAACTTTGTTTAGAGCATTTTGATGGTTTGCTAGAATTTTCTCTACAGTAGATTTAAATGAAAACCAAGACGATTCAAGTCGTTTGACAAGTAAAATGTACATCATTTGGACCAAGAATCTATCTCTTTGTCTTTCATCATGAATTTTAAGTACATCCTCCGCCTGCTCTACATAAAATGAGGGTTGATATCCAGATAAAAATGGAGGAAAATGATCAACAAGTTCTTCAAAACTATCATAATTCCCAATTTTTTTTGGTGTTACAAATATATTTTCTGGTTTACTCTTTTTTGGAAAAAATAACCCTGTGTTTTGTTTTTCAATCATTAATCGAGTTCTTGCTACAATCAAAGAATCTGTTAGTTTAAAAAAATCAGATGGCAACAATTTTATGAAATCATTTATTTTGGGTTTTTTAGAATCTTTCCAATCAAAAAAAATCTTCTGTGCTTTACTAAATATGTGATCAATATTTCTTATGGAATGACTTTCAAAAAAACCCCCTGTTTTTCCTTGTTTAATAAGCTTAAACTGGTTTTTAATATCAATCAATGTATTGTTAATTGGAGTAGCAGAAAGCATTAAAACTTTAACATCTGTATTTTTACTTAGAATTTCGTCTACAAAAAATCTATATCTTTGGCTTTTACTATTCCTTAGATTGTGGCTTTCATCTATAACAAAAAGCTTTGGTTTTTCATCAACAAATAATTTATCTGACCTATCATTATATCTTTCCATTCTTTCCATTTGCATATCTGTATGGTATCTCATAAAGTAGTCAAATTGATCCTTTTCAAATCTTGAATTCTGGTGTTTTTTATATCGATGCCAATTGTACTGTAATTTTTTGGGACATATGAGAATAACTTCACGCCCTTGAAGTTGGAAAAACTTTATTACAGCTAATGCACTCCAAGTTTTTCCAAGTCCTACCGCATCTGCCAATATTGCTCCATCATATTTTTGAAGCATCTTAATAAGGCTAAGTACTCCTTTTTTTTGAAAATCGTAAAGAGTTTGATATATCACTGTATTCTCAAGTCGACCTACCTGACGATTGAATTCGGGGTTGTCATATTCAGAAAGGATTTGGCTTCCAAATAACTCAAAAAGAACCTTATAATATAACTGCTTTGGTGTGTATTCAATGAACAATTTTTCAATGGCGTTAATGAGATACTCTTTAAAGTTAGTGGTTGTTTTCTTACCATCATCATGTAGTATGGTTTTTGTTTTATGAGCTTCTTTGCTGTTCCATACATTATCAAACCATAACAATAATTCCTTGTAATCAGAAGAAGTGCCGGAATTGACTACGTTAAGTTCTATATTATTTGTAGTCTTTAGACCAATACCTGCTTCTGTTAAATTTGAACTACCTGTAATTACATAATTTTTCATTGCATCATTTTCATTGTTTTTGTAAATAAATGTTTTTGCATGGCAAAAGTTTGGTTCTAATGTTTTTGCTTCTACTTTTTCTTGCTTTAAAAAACGGACAGCTTCTTTTGCAACAGAACAAATCTTTAATGCTACTTCTATTGTAATGTTCTCATTAATCAAGTCAATTGTCCGGTCTTGTACCTTATCAATACTGACTATATCGCCCAAAAGCAGTCTAAAGGATGAAATATTTTGATTGATTTTTTTAGATAAGTACGACAATGCCCCTACAGTAAAATATCCAGTAACGATATCCATTTTTCCTTTTTCAGTATATTCATTAATCCACTCATATACTTTTTTTTCACTAATTTTGTTATCTAAAATCATATTTTCTTTTTCCTCTTGTACACAGAATAAATGCTAATTATTTAAACCAACATAACTCTTAAGAACTACATTCATTATACTTTATCCTTTTCTATATAAAACTGCCTTTTCACGCTTTTTGGCTGACAAGCCTTAATAATTTAATAACAATACATAATGATTGTATGCCAATTAGAATGATTTGCAATAAAAGTGACATTCTGAAAAAACATTGTGTGACTTAAAAAGAAGCACAGCTTTCTCTGCATAAGTACCAAATATTGGGTATAATAAATATACTAAGAACTGTAATAGTGTTTAAATATTTTTAGCTTTAGAAACCGAATTTAATAGAAGGAATGTTAGAAAAAGGAGTTTTAATGGTAAATGTTGTAACAGAAAAAGATCAGAAGAATTCATATAAACCTAAAATGGCATTAAAAGGATGGTAGATATGGAGATTGTGTTGAAATGGATTTTCCCAAGCTTAGCTTTGTTTTTATCAATATGGTCATTTATTGATTCACGTAAATCGAATAAGTTGAACCATAAAGTTATAGAAATGGATGCTATTCTAAAGAAATATGATTTGGAAGAAAGAGAAAAAGAAAGATTAGCTTCTAAAGAAGCAAAGATAGAAGGATCCATACTTAGATTATCTGCCACAAAATACGTTATGAGGATAGTGAATTCTGGAAGAGCAAATGCTGTTAACGTTGACTTCATTTTATCTGAAGAAGCAAAAGGGTTTGTAGAAAAAGACAAAACACCTTTTGAGTATTTAAATCCAGATAAAAGTTACGACGAACTTGTTTTTGCAAGTTCTGACACTCCAGAAAAATTTGAAGTAGAATTTACATGGGAAGATAAAGATGGCAATAAGTTATCCAAAAAGCAAATGTTGACCATTTGATTTTTTAAAAATATTTAATTTTGGAAAAAGTATCAAAAGGAGATGAACCATGGCAACCGAAGAATATAAAATTAAACCTACTTCTTCAAATACAGCAAAAACTGACCCAATTATACTTAATCAAACTGATAGGCTACATTTTTCATTTGTACCTACTTTAATTGATAATGCAAAAAAACCTGAAAATTCTGTTGAAGGGAAATTTATATACAAAAAAAAAGGAGTTAATGACTCAGATTATCCAACTGAAACAGAATCTCTAAGAAAGATAACAAAAGGTGAACACAGAATATTGACTCTTGATACTTCAGAAATGCACAATTTTTACAATGGGGTTAAAGATTTATATGATTTAAAAAAACAAGAAAAGAGATTTAGTGGTAACTGTACTTTTGTTAAAGTAGATGATGAAGTACATAGATTCTTAAATGCAGTTAAACAAAATCCAAAATTATTGAATAAGTTGACAAAATCGGACAACTTAGGTTTACTCAAATTATTTTTAGAACAAGTAGCAAATAATTCATCTGCAGAAGAAATTTCACATAGAATAAGTAATTTTAGCTCAGACTCAATCAGAAAATTTTCTTTATCATTAAGTATCGAACGTTTTGATAAGATTATTAAAAAAATGAAGAATAACATAGGGAATAACCGAGAAGAATACTGGCATAGAGATATATTTGCAAAGAATCAGTGGATAATATCTCAACTATTCTCTTTTCCTTGTACTATATTTGCTAATAAAGCATATTTAGGAGGAAAAGGTTTAGATAATAAGGGTGGGAAAATATGCGATTACATTTATCAAAACCAAGTAACAAAAAATGTAGCTATAGTAGAAATCAAAACACCTTGCACAAAACTAATAGGCCCAAAGTATAGAGAAACATTTTCAATGTCTAGTGAGTTAAGCGGTTCTATAAACCAAGTTTTAGACTACAAAGACACTCTTACAAAAAACTACTATTCTTTAATAAAAGATCCATGTAAAGATTTTGAACCATTTAATCCAACTTGCCTTGTCATTGTTGGAAACATGTGTGATTTAAGTGAAGTGCAGAAAGGCACATTTGAAGCCTTCAGAAATAGTCTAAATAATATTTTTATAGTTACATACGACGAGATAATTGAGAAAGCTCAAGCTTTAATGAATCTATATATTGATTCCGAGTAAAGCTAATAAGTTCCTAGAATTTAGGTGAAACATCTTGTAATTCTTTAAGAATTAGTATCAGAATTTGTTCTAATTGAATAGAATTTTATAATGTTAAAAAACGATGATATTTAAACAAAAATCGAAAAGAGGAACTAAATGAACGAATTTGAGGGAATTGAAAACATGTCTAGGTCGGGTGCATGTGCTACTAAATCTTGTTACACTGCAATGCAAATTCTTAAAGATAATAGTGAAGGATTATCAAGTAAAAAGCTTATAGAGTTTATTTCTACAAGAGTTGAATTTGATGACTGGGAAAAAGAAACATATGAAAGTACTGGACAAACAAGATGGAAAACTATTTTCTATTTTTATTCTATAGATTTAGAAAAAGCTGGTTTTATTATTAAACAAAAAGGTACATGGTTTAACACGCCCGAAGGAGAAGAAGTTATAAAAAAAGGAGCAGTAAA
>JAGLCW010000067.1 GCA_023146045.1 Caldisericia bacterium | reverse complement strand
CACCGATAATTAGTATATCACATACCTGTTTCATGAAGACCTCTTCTGTGTTTCAACTTGCATACCGCTTTTTATTCTTTTTGTGCAAGTTCTAACATTTGGCATTCCATCAACCTTCATAAGACATGATGAACAATTACCAATGCAACAGAATATTCCTCTAGAACGATGAGAAACCAGGCTTTCGGAGAGCTGTTTGTACCCATGTTCAAATAAAGCCACAGCAATAGGTTCGTTCTCGTGTCCCTCAATAGGCTTTCCGTCAAAGAAAAATGTAACTTTCTTACTCTTCTTAAATTCTAAAATTGGATGCTCTTTTATACGCATACATACCCTCGTGATAATTGTAATATTTTTACCACATTATAACATTTGTGGTATATTTGTGAATATGTTGACCTGATGAGCTTTGATTATAAAATTTAAAGTAGCATGAAACATTACTTTATTTTTCTGGCTTTTTTTTCTATATTTGTTAGCTTTTTTCTTCCAATTAAATGTTTTGCTGGAAGCAATTCAATAGTTATTTCGGAGGTAAATTACCCGCATATATCTGGTTACTACAACTCAGAAAAAAAATCACCAAGTGTTATTTATCTAAACGGGCAACCATTGAATCAAACTTTAGAATCAGTAGTTTTCCATCCAATTACAGAAAATCCAAAGCTATATCTTCTAATTCAAAACACTTCATCTTATGAATCTCTGCAAGAAAGAGCTGATCGAGAAATTTATCTCATGAAACTCGAAAAAAGAATCAAATCTAGTTCTTTTTTTAAAGAGATAGTTGTGTACACCTTTGCATCGTCAATTTCAGAAATTCCTTTTCCAAAAGATAAACTCAGTACGCTGGTACCAGACAAAAACATATTAAAAACCAACCAACTTGAAATATTACTTTCGTTAATTGAGTCAATGGAAAAGAAATCATCTTTAAATTCAATTGTTATGGTGATTGGTGACGGTAAAATTGTTCCAAAAAGAAGTGGTTACTTGTATCCAATTTTTTATCTCCAAACTAACAATCAGGTAAATCAATCATTAAATTTCTTTACTAATTCTTCTGGCGGAGAATATTTTCAACCTTCAACAAACAATATATTCGAGAAAATTGAAACAATATACTTTTCTGAATCTAAACCCATTCACTATTTTTCTTTCGTTTTGCCATGGTTTAGGTTTATTTCGAAAAACACAATTTCTATACCTGAAGATCCTGATGTTAATTCAGTTTTAGTCCATCCAGCGATTACTGTAAATGGAATATTGCATTGGATAGTCTTTATACTTCTATTATTCATCTCAATTTTCATCATTTTGTTACTAATTAAGCATTTTAGACTTAAAAGAAAGAAAAATAGAAAACGTAAAAAAGAAAAAATAGAAATGGAAAAAAAACTTTTTAATCAAAAATCCTTGGAACTTACAATA
>JAGLCW010000066.1 GCA_023146045.1 Caldisericia bacterium | reverse complement strand
AATATATATAAAAGAAACTGCTATGAAAGAAAGCATAAGTATAAATAGAAAAGAGATTGATACAATAAGTCATAACAGATTATGGAAAAGTATATCTATAGCGGTAATGGTTACTACATTCGCTTTTGGATATCTATATTTAGATATAAAACATATTATGTCTAAAGAAAGTATGATAATTTCTAATCAAGTAGAAATAAAAAACGAGATAATCCATATTAATCGAAGTATAAAGAAATTTGAAACGATTCAAAATGCACAACGAAACCATACTCACTAAACATATTAGACCAATATCCTTAGCGTGGACACTTATATGGATTACAATATTCGCGCTTATGGACGGTGCAAGTGAATCTTTTGATTTAAAGGATGAATATATAAGCCTCTTTGGAGTACTGCTTGCAACACAGGTTGCATTCTATTATACAAGTAGAGGATATGAAAAAACACATAATAAAAAAAATGGTGAATCATAATATGTAATTTTTTTTGCTATAATGATAAATATTAATTAATTCAAAAAAGGATAAAAAATGACTCTATATGATGAAATAGGAAATGCAATAGGTGAACTTACAGATCTTAGATCCTCTGGTTCTAAAAAGAAAATAGCACTCTGTATTGGACATAATTCAAAAGCTCAAGGAGCAGTTGGTGATGAAGGAATATCTGAATATAATTTCAATGTTGAGTTTCTTCAAGAATTAATTCCACAGCTTTCTTATCATAACTATAAGATCTTTGAAAGACCAGCAATATCTAATTATACAGAACAACAGAACCAGATGCATACAGAAATTGCTGAATGGGGAAGCTGCGATATAGCAATTGAATTTCATTTCAATGCAGCAGAAAATGATCAAGTGCATGGACATGAAATACTATATCTCAGCAAAGGTGGCAAGAAGCTTGCAAAACTACTTGATACTGAATGGGATCAATATTTAACAAGCAATGATAGAGGCATAAAACAAAGAGAATCAGGAAATGGATATGGATTTCTGAAACGTGGATCATACAAATCAATTATCGTAGAACCATTTTTTGCATCACATCAGCATAACTTTATAAAAAATGGTGATCAAAGAGAAGCATTGATTAGATCATATATTGAATTCTTTAAAAAGTTATGATACAATAAACTCAATATAACTCAAAGGAAAAAAATGAATAATGGAATAGAAATCGATATTACAATCACAATGGGTGACACATGTAGTAATACAATGTCACTTGATGACGCAAGAGCATTACATGAATCACTTACTGATCTTTTTTTTACAACTGGTTCTAAAAAATCATCTACAAAAAAGGTTGAATCGAAAACACCTACGGTTTCACCAGGCATGATTAAACAACCAAAGCCTGTAAATCCTGGATATGATGCAGACACTCCATTGCCACCTCCAAATTTAAAAGTTGAAGCAGCACGAATAAGAGCGGCTGAAAGAACTAAAGGTTGTGGAAGTAAAAATAAATAAAAATATGATACAATAAGTAAAAATATTTGTGTATAAATATGTAAAGGAATTTTGATGTCTCAATCCAAATCAACAGATATGTATGATGATAAAAGAGAACCAGAGGCTGAAACCGAAGTTCCAAAAAAGCAAAAATTAACTAATTGGAAAAATGAACCAACATTTGAAGAACTATATCAAAACTATATGGATGCGCAAGAAGATCATGGAAAAGTTCTAAATGATCTTGAAAGACGCAAAATCAATATGGATGGTGGTTCTCCAATTGGTGCTCCAAAAGGAAAGAGTAACGCTCGTCCTAAACTTATTAAAAAACAAGCAGAATGGAAATATCCATCTCTCGAAGAACCTTTCCTAAATACAGTTGATATGTTCGAAGTAAATCCACAAACATTTGAAGATCGAGAAGCAGCAGAACAAAATGAATTATTGCTAAATTATCAATGGAGAACAAAAATTGATAAAGTTGAACTTGTTGGTGATATTGTACGAACAATTGTTGATGATGGAACAGTTATTGTAAAAATTGGATGGGAATCCGATGAAGATGAAATCATGGTTGATAAACAAGTTCCTGTTTATGCAAGTCCAGAAGAGTCAATGATGATGATTCAGCAAGCACTTCAATCTGGACAAATAAGTGAAGAGCAAGCTAATCAAATAATGATGTCCGGTCAACCAATGGTTAAAGGAGAAGAAACAATTCAAGTACCTGAACTGGTTCTCGTAAAAAACAATCCTACCTATGAAGTATGTGATACACGAAATGTTATTCTTGATCCAACTGCAAATGGAAAAGCCAAAGACCTTCAGTTTGCTATTCATGAATACGATACTTCGATGTCAGAACTTAATCAAGAAAAATACAGTAAAACAATAGTAGTTGATCCTGAAACTGGTTCTAAAACCGTAGATGAATATGGAACATATAAAAATCTTGATAAAATTGTTGTAAAAAAAGATAGTCAAAATAGAACATATGTTAACGATTCAGAACAAAACGAAACAACATTTGAATTTAATGATAAACCTAGACAAAAATTAAGAGCATATGAATATTGGGGATATTGGGATATAAACAATACTGGTGAAACAGAAGTCATTATTGCAACATGGATAGGCAAAACAATAATTAGAATGGAGAAAAGTCCATTTCCTTTTAATGGATTACCATTTTCTTTTGCAAAATACATGCCAAAGAAAAATGATATGTATGGAGAAGCTGATGGTGATTTACTTATCGAGAACCAGGAGTCTATAGGCAGGATGAAAAGAGCTGCCTATGATATTACAGCAGACATAGCAGTTGGTCAAGAATTTATTGATGAACAGTTTTTTGCTGGTCCATCACAAAAAGATAATTACAATTCGGGTAAAACTGTTTACTTCAGACATGGAATGGATCCCAAAACAGCTATCCATA
This sequence comes from Caldisericia bacterium, assembly GCA_023146045.1. GTDB lineage: Bacteria > Caldisericota > Caldisericia > UBA6126 > UBA6126 > JAGLCW01. The sequence goes on along the minus strand of JAGLCW010000066.1, from coordinate 3,489 downwards.
AAAAATCAATTGATCCTGTACCAAAAGCAGTATTTGATATGATCGCACTTGAAAATAATGATGCTGAATCAATTACTGGAACAAAAGCATTTTCTCAAGGTATTGGTTCACAGGCTCTTGGTAATGTTGTAGCTGGAATACGTTCAGCATTAGATGCAACAAGCAAAAGAGAATTATCAATCTTGAGAAGAATATCTGAACAGCTATTCAAAGACATGGGTGGTAAAACCATTCAAATGAATCAAGCATTTCTTGATGAAGAAGAAGTTATTCGAATTACAAATAAAAAATTCGTAACGATATCACGAAATGATATTGCTGGTGAATTTGATTTAATTATTGATGTATCAACTCCAGAAAAAGATAATGATAAGGCTGAAAAGCTGAACACGCTTATGCAGACCAATGCAGCGTCAATGCATCCTGGATTACAAAAAATCATATATGCAAAAATGGCAAAGCTATGGAAAGAACCAGATTTGGCAGAAGAAGTATTAAGTTTTGAACCAGATCCAGATCCTATGGCAGATGCAATTAAAAAACTTCAATTTGAAAATGCACAACTTGAAAATAAAAAACTTCATATGGAAATTGCTAAAATGGCAAAAGACATTGAATCTGAAGATAGTAAAATTGATGAAAGAATCAGTAGAACATCTGTTAATCTTGATAGTGAAAGTGAAGAAAACATTGCAAATGCAAGACTTAGAAATGCACAAGCTGAAAAACTAGAAGAAGAATCAGATATGATTAAACTTGATTTTGCAAGAACAGCTGATGGTACGAAACGTAAAGAGCAAGAAGAAGATATCGAAGTTAAACATATGGCATCAAAAGAAATGGAAGAAATGAAATATCAAGGTAAAATGGATTATGAAACTGAAAAACAATTACATGATTTTGCTATGGATGACGGGAAACAGCTTGCATCACTTGATGTTGAAATAAATAAACAATCAGGGACACCTGGTTCACAAGGAGCATAAAATGGGTTTATATGAAGATAATAGAACACGAAATAAAAATGAAGAAATAGGTAAACAAGCTCAACTTAAAGAATTGCAGGGTCAAGCACGAAAAGAAGGTGCTATGGCTGGTGCAACCGCAGAAAATCAAAAGATTGAACGTGAAATAAAACAGCAAGCAATGGCTGAAGCACAACAAGAAGCTGAGAAGCAACGTGCAATGCAAATATTTCAAGAAGGAACACGAAGAGGCAGAGAAGAAGTTGCAGCCCAAGTAGCTGTTGGTGCAGGGATGATACCAATGGAAGAAGCAGAAAAAGCAGCACTTGATGCTGAAAGTCAAGGAATGCAAGAAGGTGCAGAAATGAATGACATAAATAGAATGGAACAAGAAGATACCATATCTATGGCCAGTGCTCTTGTGCAGCAAGTTGATGCAGCTCAAAAAAATGGAGCACAAGGAGAACAATTAGATGCTCTGGTTCAATCTCTTCAGGCACAAATTCCAGACGAAAAAAGAAATGGAGTAATGCAAGCAGTTGGTGAAATTCAGCAACAACGAGCAGAAGATAGAATGAATCAGGGAGAAGTTACTCCAAATCCAACAGTTATTCCTCCTCGTCCTCCAAGTCCAGCAAGTCAAGTTTCACAACAAATTCTAACCGAAACAAACCAAATAGGAAAGAATAATCAACAACAAGAATAATTTTATATAATAATTATGATATAATTATTAAAATAGCCCAAAAGAATAGTGATCGGCTATAAAAGCTACTGGTTCAAATAAAAGCAATACTCAAAAAATGAGTAACTTAAAATTAAAGGAAAGCAATGTCTGAACAAGATAACTTTAAAGAAGAATTAGCAAAAATTGATGAGAGAATCGAAACTCTAGAGAAAAATGTTCAAATGGGAAAAGATATGAAAGATCTTCATGAAGATGAAAGATTTAAAAGACTTTTTGTAGAAGGATATTTTGATGCTGAAGAAACAAGAATCGCAAGTTTACTGTTTACACCTTCTGGACTCAAAAGAGATCAGATGGAAAACATTATGGATAAAGCAACCGGAATCAGAAACTGTAAACAGTATCTTGCAACGGTGCTTATTGATGCAGCTATGGCTCCAGATCAAATAGAAGAAGAAAAAAATTATAGAGCTGAATTAACAGCTAATAATTCTATTGTGGTTGAGGAGAAATAAGATGTCTGATAACAACGAAACAGTTGACTGGAACAATCTTAGCGATGATGAGTTTATGGATGCTCTTGACAATGCTGGTTCTGATGAATTAGTAGAAGTAGAAAATATTGAGGACACAGATCATACTGAAGAACCAGAAGATGATTTTACAGAAGAAACAGAAACGAATGATCAGATTGACGATGATGATCAGGACAATGCAGACACTGAAAATAAAAATTTTGATGAAACAGATGAGGAAAACTCTCAGGCAGAAAATAGTAATGAAAATGATGATTTAACCGAAGAAGGCAATGAATCAGAAACTAATGATGAAACTGGAACCGAAACTGACGAAACAGACGTAAGTGATGAAGGTGAGAAAACAGAAATAATCGATTACCAAAAAGAGTATGCAAAACTGATTGAAGAAAAAAAGCGAACAGATAAGTTTTTTAATAAGATTACAGGTGAATTTGTTGCTAATGGTAGAAAAACCAAAGGCTTTGCTGATCCGGATAAAATTATTCAAGCTCAGCAAATAGCTGCAGGGTATAGTGAAAAAATGGCTGCATTTAAACAATATAAGCCATTTATGAAAGCTTTAAAAGAAAAAGGTTTTCTTGAAGATCCATCTAAATTTAATCTTGCATTGAATATGCTGGATGGTGACAAGGAAGCAATTAAAAAAGTGATTAAAGATACAGAAATTGATCCTTTTGAACTTGATCTTGAAAATGTAAACTATGTACCCACTAATGAAGTATCATCTGCAATAGAAATTGCAATAGAAGATGTAATTGAAAATGCATCATCACATGGTGTATCAGATGAGATTCAAGAAATAATTACAAACGGTTGGGATGACGATAGTGTAATAGAACTTTTGAATGATCCACAAAATTCAACAGATCTTATCGAACATCTTGAAAGTGGTGTTTTTGATGTAGTTCAGGATCGTATCCTGGAAAAACGAAGAATTGATGCAAATGGTGGGTATACAAACAAACCAATGATTCAACAATATCGTGAAGCTGCCGCTGATGTTCAAACGGATATTATTGCACGACTACAAGAAGAAGGAAAAATTGATGCAAATGGTAATCTTATAGATGATCAGGAAACATTAAATACTACTTCGGAACCAGAAACAACACCGGAATGGATTCCAGATAATTCTGCAGAAGTGGAAAAACAAGAAGAATATAAAGCTAAAGTTGCCAAAGAAAATGCTAAAACTAATGAAGCGAGAAGAAAAGCTACTTCACTTAGTAAGAAAAAACGTGGGATCAGAAAAGCTAAAAAAGAAGTTGACCCACTGACATTGGATGATGATAAGTTT
>JAGLCW010000065.1 GCA_023146045.1 Caldisericia bacterium | reverse complement strand
GATCCATATGTAAACTTTGTTGAAATGTCTACTGTAGACCACGCTTTACAGAATTCACAAGTCAACTATACAGCTGGACCAAGTGCATTATCACCTATGAATGTACCAACTCCACAAATTCAGTATCCATACAACCCATTAATTCTTGATGTTGGTAAAGATTGTCGCGCCTATCCTGGTGGACAAACTCATACTGGACGTGTACAGGGTGTCGTTACCGCTGGTGGCGTAACTCGTACCGATCAAGATCATTGCGGTTGGAATGCTTACCCTGCCATTTGGTGGTGGTATTGGTATGATGATGTGGACTATAACAATTTCACAGACTTCAACCGTTTAGGAACTGAATTCTTCCCAATGACAGACTATGGTCTATATTTCATCTTAAAAGACATTGATGGAAATCATCTAAGTTTTGCTGAAGATACTCCAATTGATTTTAAACTCCGTAGAGTGGTAATCTCTGGACCTTTTGCACAACCAAAAGTCTTTGATGAAAAGAAAAATACTGTTACATCTGAGTATGAATACAATGGCTTACGTCATGTACCTATTGCTTATGATTGGACAGGAAAAGTAGTAATTGATTCTTCCAATATGGATGAATATGAACATTCTTGGGGTCAAGATTGGACAAATGTTGACCGCGACGGTGGTACATATCGTTATACAAACCCATTATTAGTTGATAACAAACAACTCAACTATACAGGTTTGGAAAACATATTCCGTTTTGAAGAATGGATTCCTATTACTCATGGTAAAGTCAATGTTTCTGTAACTATGTGGGACGGCACACTCAAGATTTATCAAGACTGCTGTGCTGAACCTCCAACAGATGGTATTGACGTACATGCATTAGAAGTCTCATCCGACAAAGACAAAGTAACTGCAGATGTGGACAATAAAGTTGAAATCACTGTCAAAGAATTTGAAGTGATGCAATCTGTTCAACCTACAAACGATGCTTTTGTCTATGCATGGCAAGACCGTGGTATTTTAAATCCACGCACCCACCTCTTTGATGGTGCTGGTGACGGTTGGGTTACAAACCCACCACATTCTTCCGATTTCTCAGATCGTGCTCCACAGTACTTCAGTGAAGACGACCTTAACGAAGACGGAAAAATTACATTTGGTGATAAAGAAACCGAAATTATCGGTTCTTATGACCTAGCAACCAATACTTGGAATGGTGGTGTAATTGATGCACGTACATTCCAACGTAACAATGGTGTTTATGTCTTTGATCTTTCCGAAGCTAACGGCGCACGTATTGATACAGTGGGTGTTGACTTTGGTGGAGACAGAGGCGACCCAGATCACGTAATATCTGAATATGAATCACTACCAGTAATGGTAACTGCTTATAAATATGGCGACGACAACAACGATCGTAGTTTCCGTCCACTATATTCATTCCCAGGAACCACTCCACAGTATTCACATGAAGTATACATGTCTGGACAGAAATTTATCGAAGTAGCTCCAATTATGGATTTATCCGTATCCGTACAACCAAATCCATTAACTTCTGGTGTTACTCCAGAATTAGTCGATCCTGTTTCTCCATTATCCTTCGCTATCACTAACGAAGAAGGAGAACCAGTAGACTTAACTCGCGGTGTACCTGACAATAAGGGTAAAACTTTTGTAGAAGATGACGACATTTGGAATCATCTCTTCAAAGATATCCATCCAGATACACTACCAGAATATTACTGGGTTCGTACTGACCTTCACAACGACGACAATTCTAAAGAATGTAACCGTGAACTTTACAGTACACCAGCAAATCCATTCCAGCCAATCAAAATTGACTTTAGTTTGGCAAAAGATGGTAAGTATGCTTTCCGTGGTTTCTGCGCAAATGACGAAGGCGATTTTGATGTATTTATTTATACACCAGACCGCAAACATGCAGCAAAAGCTATAGTTAAAGTAGCTTTACCAACCACAGAATATTCGATAGTTAATACTGAAGATCCATCTGGAACAGAATATCAAGTACCAGGCGAACCTGATTTCATTTTAACAGCTGCTGACAACCGTATATATAGTATTACAGTCACAGCCAAAAATGCACAGGGTCTTCTCTTGAAGGGTGTTAGCAAGGGCGTAAGCACTTGTGGTGGTGGTATCAAGAATACCGCTCGTTTCACTCCTTATTCAACAAGACCTGCTTCATTTGATTTCACCGAAAAAGATCGTTATCTCTTTGCAGAACATTTCTTACAAGATCTGTATCCGTATACATTGAATGTTGGATTTGATTTCAACGATAACGGTAAAGTAGATTGGCGTAATGCTGAACTATTTAGTTTAGGTGCATTCACCCATAAACAAAACGGTGCTCTTCAAATTACACTCGGCAACGTATATTACAATACTTGCTTAGTAATGTATAACGAAGAATCCATCAAGGGTGGATGGGATGTAGATCCTAATCCAAACCTAACTCCTCCATTAACAGGATGGGGTCTTGGTGCCATTTATAATAGCGCCCACAAGGGTGGTTATTTATTTGCTGACATCGACGACAACGGACGTTTGGATTATCACGATTCACTCGGACTTGACGTAAATGCTCAAACCACATTCTATGTCTTCGCAGAAGACTTATGTTGGATTGGTGGCTTAGTTGGTGACAACGTATACTGTAATAATCCTGACGAAGGTGATATCGCTGGATATCCACCACCAAACAAACAGGATCCTTCTTCAGTAGACAAACGTTTCCACAGAGCTCAAGATTCAAGTGACTACAATACCAATGATGGTGTCTTCTTACTTGACTGGGAATCTTTCCCTAACAAAGAAGTACAAATTGGTGCTCCACAATTACGTGTATTATTAGCTGAAACTGGCGTAGAATTAGGTAAAGATTTAGTAAATCCTGCCAATTATGACCTAGTATATGCTATTGAAAATCATTTAATTGCTGAAGTTAGACCTGCTGACTTACGTGACCGTCAAATGCATGAAGATGGCCGTGTTTACATGATCGGTAACCAACATCAAACTGCAATTTATGGACATACTAAAGCATCAGCAACTGATCCAAAAGTAATGACAACAACTTTACATTTCACACCAACTGGTCTTGGCGAAGACGTTGCTGGTATGGGTTACTTCAACAGAAGTAAATATTATTTAACTGCTCCATATGAGTTAAAGAATACTTCCACCTATACCGTACGTAACATCATCGACTTTGATTCTGTTGTGGGATTACAAGTTTCTGTTATTCCTGAAGGTGAATTACATCCAAACAAGACCACTGGCGTTAACGTTAAAGTAACTGAAATTGGAACACAAGCTCCAGTTGAAGGCGCAAACGTAACAGCTAAAGGTCCTGGAGTAAATGCTTCTAAGAAAACTGATAAAGATGGAATGGCCAAGTTTGATATTACACCAAACGACAAAGGCATTGTAATCTTTACAGCAACAAAAGAAGGTCGTGTCATTGGAACAGCTGAATTAATAGTTATTCCTGATACATCTGCTCCTTGGATTGAATTAGATCCAATTCAACCTTTAACAAATAAACCAGCTCAAGAAATAACCGGTCGCACAAACCCAGGCAATAAAGTAACATTAAATGGTACTCCTGCCCAAGTTAATCAAGACGGTTCTTTCAAGGGTAATCTAACTCTTAAAGAAGGTTTAAACACCATTATTGGTGAAGCAACCAATCCAGCTGGCTTAAAAGTACGTAAACTCTTAACCGTTACTTTAGATACAACACCTCCACAGATCTTCTTTGATGATCCAGGAAAAATTATCTATAGTAAAGACATTGATCCGTATATGTTCACTGGTCGTGTAGATCCTGAATCTACAGTAACAGTGAATGGTAATAAAGCTGAAGTTGTACACGATATTTGGAAAGTCAAAGTTGCTATTAAAACTGGAGTCAACACACTAACTATAGTTGCTGTTGATCAGGCTGGTAACAGCAATACAGTTACAGAAAAAGTAGACGTTTACGAACGTACTACAATTGTAATGACTGTTGATAGCAAAGACTGGACAAAGAACAGTGAAGCAATGAATCCATTAGATACACCAGCAATGATTATCGCTGGACGTACTATGGTACCTCTTCGTGCAATCGCAGAAGAAGCTTTAGGCGGAACAATTCTTTGGGATGGCGTACAAAAATCAATTACTATTACTCTTGGTGATGATCAGATTTCAATGATCATAAATAATCCAGTAGCAAAAGTAAATGGCGTAAATGTTGAATTAGATGCTCCTCCAACAATCATTGAAGGAAGAACATTAGTTCCAGTACGTTTTGTAGCAGAAAGTTTTGGTTGTGAAGTCTTTTGGGATGCCGCAACTAGAACAGTAACCCTAATTAGGGACGTACTTCCGAAGTAAACAATTAAGCAATTAATTTTACTTAAGAAGTAAAAAACCCCGGGGATATTTGTCCCCGGGGTTTTTTTATTGATACTGCTGTAGATAGCATGAATGAATGAGCTATTCTTTATGCACTATAGCCTTTGCTATTTTCCAGGATAGTACATTGTAACAGTTTGGGTTTTACCATCCCATTCAATTGATGCTCCTAAGTTCTCTCCAACAAATCTAAGGGGTACTAAGGTACGTCCTTCTATAATGATTGGAGGAGAATCTAGAGTTACTTCTTTTTCATTAACGATCGCAGTGTTTTTGCCAACAAATAGTTTTACTGTTAAGTCATCTTTAAAAAAAGTAACAGATCGTTCTTCGCCATTCCATTCTACTGTTGCATTAAATACTTTTTCACTTAAGAAGCGTATTGCAACATATGTGCGACCATTTGAAATAACAGGGATACTTCCATCGTCTAGTACGTATTCTTCTGTATTAATATATGCTTTGTTTGAACCAATTTGTATTTCTACAATATTCCCAATTGCATTAACAACAATGTGGAATTGTTGGTTATTAGATGGAAAATCTGGGAATTCAATAATTACATCACCTTCATTTTTGTCCCAGCATTTCAATTTATCACCATGAATAATGTATTCTAATGAATCACTTGGAAAGATTCCTGATTCTTTTGGGAAACTTATCCATTCAACATCAGCGTTCATTTTAAAACTTATTGTACCATCCTCAGGTATTATACTGCCTGGAATTATTTTTGATTTAGATTCGGAAACATAAAAATCTGAAAAAACAAATGCATGTTCAGGGAATGATATTTCTGGATGATCAGGATCATGAGCTAAGTGAATTTTATGGAATCGGCAGTTTCCAAAATCAGAAACATATAATGGGTCGTCTTTTGATGTGTGTGATTTTGCTAATTTAATTTTCCATGCACCATAAAAAACGTCAGCATTTTCTTTGTACGCTTCTTTAGTTGTTGCAATTTTTGGGCTACCTGATTTACCAAATGTATCAATCAAAGTCCCTTCCATGTCGAAAACACAAAGTTTATTGTTTTCTACATCTGTGATATAAAGTAAATCTTCACATAATTCCAGTGAGGAGTAAAACGGGACAATTTTGTCCTTGTCTTTTTCAGGTTGAGTCAATGTAATTACTGTTTGTAAATCTTCATCAGCATCAAAAACCAATATAGTATTATTGGCTGAATCCAATAAATATATCAATTCTTCTTCTGTATCATATTTCATATCTATCCACATAGGCAACTCTTCAGGTGAATAGTCAGATGATTCAAATGTGAAATTAGCTTCTGTTAACTCTCCAAAATCATCAATAAGATTTACTATTGGATATAGGTTTTCTTTTACTCCTAGATTTAAGCAAAATATGCTTTCTTCAAAAACATTTATGCTTATTGCAGGGCTAATTGGTGTAGAGTCAAATGAATCTTCACAATAAACTAGTTCCCATTCTTCAGTTTCAAAAGAGTATCTTGATATTGAAAATGACATTATCAAAAAAGCATTTGATAAATAAAGATAATTTTCGTCAACGTCCATATCAAGCATTAATGGACAAAACTCGATCATCCCCATTATGCTGCTAACAACACTTAAGTCTATAGGAATGCTTTTTTCAAATTTACCATCACTGTCAAAAACATTTATTTTATTTGCTCCAAGATTTGTTTGATATAGTTTGTTGTTTGAATCTACTGTAAATGCTATCGAACCACATATTTGACCATCTGCATTTGGGTATTTACCAACTAGATTTGATTTCTCATCTTTTATACAAATTGCTTTGTACTGGAATAAATCTTTCATCATGCCAGAGGTTATCATTGTGGTTACATTATCGTGGCAATTTAGATAAACTGGTGCAAAACCAGATTCATCAACTTTAATAATATCTAGTTTTTTTATTGTTGAAGCTTCTTCATTAAGCTTATAGGACGTAATGGAACAACCTTCTAAAGCTAATATTGAGTCGATGTTTAAACCACTTGTATAAAGAGTGTTTTCGTCATAGAAACTAATTAAATTTAAGAAATCATCGCTATCTGAGAAGTCTTTTTCAGCCAATATAGCTCCATTATTACTTGCGATAATTAGTTTTGAACCGAATAAGAAAGCAAGTTTTGATTCACCTGGACTAATAGAGAAACTTCTTAAAAGAATGAGAGAAGCAAACATAGCAGTTTCTTCAAAGCCAGATACACAATCGTCTAGTAAAACATGTTGTATGTTTTCACCATTTTTATCCATTGAAATAAATTCTAAATGATAAACTTGGGATTTTGTGATGTATACCTCTTCTTGATCTTCAACAATTATGCCAAGAATGTAGATTGTATCATTTAATACTTGAAAATGTTTAAAACTGCTACAATTTTCAAATGTATGAGAAAATTCTGGAACAGAAAGCGACCTGATTTTTTCCCCACTATCAATATTGTAAACTCCGAATGAAGAACTATCTTCAGCAATTATACATTCTCCATCTGAAGTGATTCCCAAAGAAGGCTGTATTGTATGATTTTGTGGCATATCTACAGGATTTGTAATATCTGCAGAAGAATCACCGGATGAAAATATTCTTAAAAAATCTATAAAGTCTAAATTTGATAACATTCCAACAGAAGATTGTACTGGGAAGCGCTTATCAAATTTTAAGGTTTCAGCATCAAAACTTGATACACCGTAAGCGTCTTGAATATAAAGTGAGTCTTTATAATATGTTCCAGCAAATGGAAATAGAGTGTCTCCATAAATTGGTCCGGAACCAATTATTGTAGATTTTGAATCTGCAGATACTGGATTTAACTGGAAAACCAATATACTAAAAAGAAGTACAATAGAAAGAAAAACAGCAAGAGAGCGTTTTATAATTCTCATTTATTCCTCCAAAAAATTTTAAATATACTATCAGTATAATATTGTAATTGTATCACCAAATATTACCACCCTGGAATGACATCTAACGTTTTTTTAACATTCTTCCAATTTGGATAAACTGATGACAATAAGGCTTTAAACTCTTCACCGTGATTAAAATGTTTGATATGGCAGAGTTCATGTATAACGATGTAATTTATTGCAGGGATTTCAGCTTTTATTAAGTCCGTATTTAATGTAATGACACCTGAAGTGGAGCAGCTGCCCCATTTTCTTTTCATTCTTCTATAGTGGTAATCACTTGGAATAATTCCAAGTGAGTAAAAAGTATTCTGGATTGGTGGGATTATTTCTTGGAAAAATGCTATTGCTTTTTTTCTATACCATTTTTGAAGTAGCACTTTTATATATTCTGGATTGTCATTAAAAGTCTTTACACATATGTTTGAGTTATGCAAAAAGACAGAGTTATTATTGTCATACTCAACTATTAGCGAATATTTCCTGCCTTTGAAATGAAAAATCTCGTCATTCTGGTATTTATATGGAACGTAAAAAAAATCCTTATACTTAAATATGTTTTTTTTGATCCATGGTGCATTTGTATCAATAAAAGACTGGACAGACTTTTTTGTGCTTCTAAGAGGAACTCTTACTATTATTGTTCCATCAGTGCCAAAACTAACTGAGTAGCTTTGTCTATTTGAGTAATATATTGAAACTCTATGCTTTTTGTTTTCAACAATTAGACTACTTTTTACAACTTTTTTAACTTGTTTCCTCTAATGATTACTGGATTTTAAAAGGTTATTTAGTTCTCTAAAAACCCTTTTTAACTCATTAAAATCAAAGTATGATGCAGCATTTAGTAATTGCTTCCCAGTATTAACAAAATACTCACATCGTGTTAACGAGCCAAAATCAATGAAGTCATTTCCTAGTTTTTCTACTTCCTTCATAGCAAAGTTGTCGTTGTATGGAGATATTCTTGCATGAAAAACTTGATATGCTCTAGAATAAATTTCTGGTGTAATCTGAGAAATTTCTGTAGTTGTTTTCGATTTTTCTGTGGAATAAGTAAAATCGTCCAAATCCTTTTTTTCTTCTCTATTGGTGGATATTTCGTCAGGATTTAAGTGCTTCGACAAAGTAGTAGATAAAGCGTCAAGAGTTAAAGGTTTTAGCAAAATATCATTAAAAGGTTTCAAATCATATTCTTCTTCTGCGTTTTGAGTTGCTGTAACGGCAATAATTGGGATTTCTTTATAGTTAGCAATACTTCTAATTGTTTTTGCTAAATCAGAGCCGTTATTACCGTTTAATTTTAAGTCAATAAAAATGAAACCGTATAACTTGTTATGACAAAGAGATAAGGCTTCTTCTTCATTGGAAGCACTATCTACTTCTAAATCAAGTGAATAGAGCATTGCAGTCATGACATCCAAATTGCTTTGTGTGTCATCGATGGACAAAATTGGTACTTTTTTAATGTTGCTTGGTTCAATGTCTATGTAATTGTTTGATTCAGTTTTGAAAAAGAGTATCGGTGTGTCTTGTAGCGTGAAAGTGAAAATACTGCCTTTGTTTTCTTCGCTTTTTACGGAAATATCTCCGTCTAGTAAACTTGCTAGATTCTTTGAAATGCTTAATCCAAGGCCTGAACCATTCACTGTATCAGAGTCTTGCGAAGAAGAAATAGATTGTTCAAAAGAGTTAAATATTCTGCATTGGTCTTTAAGTGGAATGCCAATCCCATTGTCTGAAACTGTTGCTGTGAATAAACTTGTACAACTTTGACCAAAAGAATTTGAATTGGAGTCAGGTAGTTGAATATCGTTGATTTCAAGAGTGACGCTAACAGAACCATTAGGTTTTGTAAACTTAATAGCATTACCAGTTAAATTTGTTAAGATTTGTTTAACCTTTTGCACATCTATAGCCATACAGTAATCTTTTTTTGAAGTGTTTATTGTGAAATCGATATTCTTTTTCTGAGCTAAACATGAGAATATAGATTCAATTTCATCTGCAAGTAGAAACAATTGAATTGGTTCCTTTTTTATCGAAACTTTATGCGCTTCAATTCTAGAAAGATCTAGGATATTATTAATTAGTGTGAGAAGATTCTCCCCTGCTTTATTAATGGACTGTACAAAATTTGCTAGTCTAGGTTTTAATGATTCCTTTTCGAGTAATTTACTAAAACCAATAATTGCATTAAGTGGAGTGCGTAGCTCATGACTCATTGTTGATACAAATAAACTTTTTGCTTCATTTGCTTTGTCAGCTTTGTCTCTGGATTCTATCAGTTCTTTTTCGTAGAGCTTTTGAAGCGTTGTGTCGCGTATTAGTATTTGACAGTATTCGCTGTTGCTAAAAATTAGTGGACTAATTGTTATTGTGCAAGACATTATTTTTCCAGTTCGAGTTTTGAATAAAAAATCGAATGGGGCAATATCAAAATTCTGGTTAGAAATTTTTTGACGAATATTTTGAATAATTGTGTTTGTTGGGATTTTATTTTCTTGTTCAACTGGAAACAATTCTAAAAAATCTTGAGATAAAAGGTCTTGTTTTAGTTCATACCCAAAAAGTGACAACGCTTTTCTGTTACAATCTACAGTTTCCCACTCTTTGAGCATAAGAATCGGATCATTATTTGTATTGAAAAGCATCCGATAGCGGAGTTCGCTTTGTTTTATTTTTTCCCTGCTGTCTTTTAGCTCTTCAGTTTTTTCATGCAATCTAAAAAAGGATCTTCTTATTACTACTGTTGCAACAATGAATATAGAAATAACGAATAACCTTGTAGCTACAGAAAACTTTGAAATATGGAATAATAAAGAATCAGTAAATTGGAGAGGTTCTTTAAAGAAAAGGAATTTGAGTTGCTCCTGCATTGTACGATAATCATAGAAGGCATAAACAACCCAAATTCCAATTATTGCAACCAGAATAAATAAAATAAAGAGACAATTGCTTCCTACTTTTTTATTATTTCTCATTTCTATTTATAAGCTTTCTTACTACATCTCCAAGCCAAAATGTAAAAGTAATTACATAAGTAATGACGACGTAAAAAGGAAAATTGATACAAAAAGTACAAATGATAGCACGAAACAACTGTCTGAAAATCTGGTTTTAAGTTTTTCTTACTGGCGAGGTTTTGCCTCATTAACTCTTACTGTACGTCCAGAGATTTCTTTGCCGTCTAGGCCAGTAATGGCTGTTTTGGCATTTTCATCATCTGGCATTTCTACAAATCCAAATCCCTTTGAACGACCAGTGTTGTGATCTTGAATGATTCTAACGGCAGAAACTTCACCGTAGGTTTCAAAAGCAGTACGTAATTCGTCTTCAGTCATTTGGTACGAAAGATTTCCAACATAAATATTCATAAGCTCTCCTCTATCGCAACGTCTAACGTATCAAATTCAACCCACGGTCAGCAATCTAAATCTATGGTCACTTAATAGTAGCACGTGCAATACAATAATAATTTTAACGGTTGTTTTGTATCATATATTTTCGTTAAATACAAGTTAAAATCTGTAAAACTTCATTGTGTAAGTCAATTTTCTGGTTGAGAATCTACATACCTTGTTCTCTACCTCGGAAATAAGTAAAAGTGAAACAATAACCAACTCAATGCTTAATCGAAACCTTTTTTCCATAAGGAGTGTATAAAATTCCAAATACCTTGGTAGTGCGTTTCCGTATGTTTACTCATAAATTGCTACTAAAAGTATAATCGCCAGTCTATAATTTTAGTGTTGGATTAAATGCAAAAGAAAGATTTAAAACTTTTTAAATATTAGCTTATCCTCTAAAAAGTTGTTTGTAGGGAAGATCTTCCTAAGTGTTTTAAGAAGTTCATCTGCTGGAATTGATGCAAACGAATAATTCCATTCAAAATATGGGGTTTTAACGAACAATTTTCCTGGTTTTCTTTTATTTATGGCTTTGTCTGTTTCTAATTCTCGTTGGTCAAAAGAGTATTCTAAATAAGATATATCTTGTATTGGAATGCAAAAATTCTTCTCATGTTCGTTAATAATGTCTTCTGGTAACATATCAAAATATTTTGAGTAAAAATATAAACTTACACCCATGTGGATTTTTCCGGTTTTGATCTTTTTACCGTCTTCTTTTTCAAACTGTTTTTTTTGTCTTGCAACTTCTTTTTTTAAAAGAGTTTGAGTAAAAGTAGCATTGATAAATTGGTCTTCAAACAACACTAAATTACATGATTGCGATTTGAATGTTGATAACCTAAGGTTTGCATATGGAATAACGGCTAATGCTTCTTCGCAAGTTACTATGGATTCTTTCACAAAATACTCCTTTAAGGTTATTGATTTATTAGCATTATAATATAATCTTTTGCTTATTATGGATCAATTAACGATATTAACAGTCATTTTGTTTTTTGGATATTTGTTAGGCCAGATTAAGGTAAAAGGTATAACCCTAGGTACTTCAGCGGTTCTATTTGTTGCTTTAGTATTTGGCAACTATGGTTTTAAACTGGAACCTTTTTTAACTGAATTTGGACTAATATTGTTTATGTATTCAGTGGGTTTATCTGTAGGACCAAGGTTTTTTAGAATGTTTAAAAAAACAGGATTAAACTCAGTAATTGTAGCAATAGTTACAGCTGTTGCTGGAGGAATTGGTGTATTTCTAGTATTTAAATGGATGAATGTTCCTTCAAGTGTGGCCACTGGACTATATTGCGGTGGATTAACAAACACCCCCGCATTAGCTGCTGCAATGGAAACAGCTAAAAGTTCTGCAGCCAATATTTCTTCTGGATATGGTATTGCATACCCCTTTGGAATGATCATCGTTGTTCTTTTTAATCAATTTTTACCAAAAATTATCAAGAAAGATCCTATAAAAGAAGAAGAAAAGTTGCACAAGAAAATAGAGCTAATGTACCCTCTTTTGGTTTCATCTCAATACCAAGTCAGCAATATTAACATTATTGGTAAATCTATAAAACAAATTAACCCAGATAGAGAATTTCAAACAAATTTTTCAAGAATACTTAGGGGAACAGATATTTACGTTGCATCCCCAGATTTTGTAATTCAGAAAGACGACATTGTTAAGCTTGTTGGTCCAGAAAATGAAAAAGGATTGATGGAGAAGCTTATTGGAAAGCCGTTAATTAGGTGGATAGACAATAGTCAGTCTGAACTTGTTACCGACGCAAGGGTTATGGAAAACCAAGTTATCGGCAAGCGAATAAGAGATTTACACTTTTTTGCAAAGAATGGAGTTGTAATTAC
>JAGLCW010000064.1 GCA_023146045.1 Caldisericia bacterium | reverse complement strand
GGATCTGAGTAATTATCTTGTTGGAAATAAGTATATTTTGAATCTTTAGGCGCAATTTTTCTTCCACCTAAATCTTTATATGCCCTAATTTCTAGTGCATCAGGTATACCAGTTTCCCTACAAGTACCTCTGTAAGGTGTATATTCAAATGTTGCAGTAGGGTGCTCTTTTGTAAGAACTCTATAATCTACATATGGCTTCCACTCGTCATAACGAGGGTAATTACCACCAAATATTGTAGGTTGATTGAATGCCCTTACTTCCATATTCCATTTGTCTGCAGCGTAAGTATCCATTCTTGGAGGGTATGGCCATGTACTAGGAATTGGGTTAGCCACATTTGTATACCCATCTACATATGCCATATTTTTTAATCCATTATATGGAGATGCCAATCCAGAACCGTCTAATGCTATACCGACAACTGGTGATCCTAAGACCCAAGTACGTCTTCTAACATTGTTTACTCTATTGTGCATCTTTTCATAATAAGAGTCCCACTCTGTCTGATTTGGATCAACTAAATCTTTTAAGTAATTTAACACAATTGTTCCATCTGAAAAAAGCGTTGCTTGAGCATCTATCAAATAGTATTGGTTCCCATTTGGTGCAGGATATGCGCCAGTATCATCTATATTTGGTACAATTGCACCTTGATTTGTAGTGTATCTTGTTTGTGCTCTCCAGCGGAAAGTTACTGAATCTGATGTTACAGATATGTAAATATCTTCTTTATCGACATTTTTAAGTGGCAAAGCATCAAACCCAGGTTGAGTTGTAATATTCATTGGATCGCCAGGTGGCAATATTGATAGATCATCACCGTAAACTGAAAGTCTTACATCTTGATCATTCAATGGTAATGGCATGGAATATGATGAAGAAAAATTCAAAAATCCTTTTTCTGAAACATATACCCTATTGTAAAATTGTCCAGCTAATGGAAACTGGAACGGAAGTTGGTATAACCATGATCCAGAACTCCCACCGCCATCACCATACCAATGCATAGGAGCTCCATTAACATTATAGTCAATTTCAGGATATGTATGATCTACAACAGTTTGGTTATATCTAAATACGTTAAATTCATTTGCTTCTGGTTCTTGAAGCGTAACATAAACTTTTTCGTCTTTAACTGGTGGTGGATCAACTGTAACTTCTATTGTTGAAGTTTTTTCAACTCTTAAGCCTTCTCCGTCCACTTTTACTTGAAGTCCAATATCTCCAGGCAATACGTTTTCATCCATGCAACGGTTATTTCCATTTTTACCAACTGTTATCATGTGTACAGTGGTTTGCATGAAGTACGCATCACCGGATTTTACTACTGTTCCGCAACTGTATTCTACGCCCTCAATCTCGATATCTGAATATCTTGTATCTCCAGGATCTACAATGAAATTTTCGTTAGTATCATAGTAAACTTTTGTAAGAATTGGGTCGTAGTCAAATGGATTTGAAGGTTGCTCAATATGATTGTTATAGTCAGGGGTGAAGAACTTATAATACTGTGGTTCACCTGGTTGATAGAATGAATCAAGGCTTAAGCCTTCGTCCGCATCGCCAGCAACAACAACAGTATTTCTTCTATAACTAATTTTTGTTTGTCCAACGGTAACGTCCATGTCGGTAAAACGTTTGTCCCCTGGTATGACTACATCGTTGTCAGTTCTTCCTGGATCACTTAAGTAATAAACGGATTCTCCGCATCCGAATAAAGGTTGATATCCAGGAATTGGATTTTGGATTGTGTCATGAAATTTAAAATTAGCTGGGATTTTTTCTAATCTTCTGCCAGAGTCTAAAACTCCAAGGTAATTTTTTGCGCCAAGAAACTCTTCACAAGTTCTTGATTCTCTATAGTTATCACTTAAGTCTTGCTCTCGTAAATAGTCTTCTGGTAATGAATAATTGACGCTATTGTCTATTCCATTGTCTGAAAACAATTCTACTCCAATGTATTCTCTGTATTGAAATTGAATATCATGGTATGTAGTTCCTGGAAGAAGATGGTATTTGTCTTCATCTAACGCAGGATCTAATACTGTATTTTTCTGAATTCTTTGGGTTTCGCCTTTTATATCACCATTTGCAGAAAAAAGTTTTGCTGCTGCAAAAGATGGATTGTTACCCATATAAATATCAGATAAAACAGATATGTCGTAGTTGTCAGTATGACATCCACCTTCAAAAACTTCTAACATTATTAAAGCATCACCATCAGAAATTCCGCATCCAAGGTATGGATACAATCTGACACTGGTTGCATATTTTCGATTGTTAACGTTAGTTACTCTTATTGCCTCTGCTGGAACAGTTAGAGGATTCAATATTGGGTTATCTCTTGGTCCTACAATTGGCGCATTTGGCAATCTGTAAATCCATTCTCCTGCTTCATATTGAGTATTCTCTATAACACTGTCAACGAATTGTTCATTGTTTGCAAAGGATATCAAATCAATGTCTAGATCCCAATCGCCATCAACGACTTTTGTTCCCGCACCATAATTTTTTATTTCATATTCATGTGCGATTATTCTCTTGATGGTTACGGGTGACAATCTCAAATCATCAATTTCTACTTTTGACGTCGGCATAGGTGACGAATAAATCCACTCGATTGGAGTACTTTTTTTGTATATAAATTCTGGTGGTCTTTTCTCCTGAGTATTACTTGTCATTTTGCCGGGTGTATATCTACCGTCTTGTACTAGTTCTACATGAAATTCATCAAACAATAAAGTTGATGGATTTTCGAAGTTTTCTTGAAAGAATGGCACTAATGGTAATCCAAAGTCCCAATCACCAGCAGGATCGCCATCTGGTAATGAAGTATCGTAATTAACTATACCGGTTTCTGTCTGTCCTCCTGGTAATGGAGCACCTTCAAATTTATAGTCGATTAAATCTCCCCAACCTAATTGCCACAATCTATCTGTAGCTTCGGAGTCTTCGTCTTTCTTGTAGTCCCAGAAGTACACATTTTCTATGTAGTCTTTTCTATTCTTATTAATTACAAAAGGTCCTTTTGTATTATTTTCAGCAGAACTATCTACTAATGCTCTTGGGTTAGTATCGCATGATCCTGGATAGTAATTTCCGTTTAAAGGAAACTCTTCGAAAGGATATTTTGCTACCAATGGATCAGCTCTTGGGTTATATCTTGCATCATTGAAATATCCGTCTGAATCAAACCATATCTGACCTGAATCATCTATAACGAAATAGTAAGGTCTTGCTTCGTTTGAAATAGGACCTCTAGCAATAATATCAAGATATACTTGACCGTAAAATACAGGATTAACCTGATCTTTCGAATCTGTACATGCCTTTGCTAATCCTGAATTTGAATCAACAGATTTTAATGCATTTGGCATATAAAAACCTGTGCGTCCCCAAATAACTTGTCCTGGTCTTTGCCAAGGTACACTAACTCCATCTTTAAGAGCTTCACCTTCCCAGTCAAATCCTACTCTATGGGTTTTTGAAATAACATTTACGGCTGTTTTTATATTGTCCTCAGCAGCATTAGCTGTTATTGGAGAATAAATAGTCGCAGGAATCATTCCAAATAGGAACAAAATACTTACAGCGACAGCTAAGAGTTTCTTCATTGCAGACTCTCCTTTTCCATTTGGCCAAACAAAACCAGAGTCACTTTGCATTGTTCTCATCTTATACCAAAAATTCTATAGTAATCATTTTAATTCTCTGATTCCATTGAACGTTTGCTTTAAATATTTCAGAGACAAAATGTATAGGGACACACACATTACCACTTTTTGTAATTGGTGGTGCATCCATAGTTATAACGTTACCATTCACGACAGCTTTATTTGAATCAACAGCCATTTCAATTCTCATATCGTCTTTAGTTAATAGTATTCCTTTTGATTCGGAATTCCATTTGTACTCCAATTCGAATACTGCTGATATGAATTTTAAATCTAGGTATGTTCTGTTATTCCTCAAAAATGGTGCTTCTTGCATATTAACGGTCACGCCGTCAACTAAAGCTTCATTTTGTCCAACAGAACATTCTACTTTTCGTTGGTGATAAACATACAAGTTATAATTTTCTGTAACTTTATTACCAAGATCGTCAATAGCTTCAACTTTTATCGAGTTATTCCCAAGTGAAACAGGTAACTCTAATGTCCAATTAATGCCATTGATTTCAGAATCTATTCCGTTTACTTTCATTGTAGATTTATCTTCAATCTTACCAGACAATTGTACAGTTTGGACATCAATCCATTCTTTACTTAGAAAATCTTTATCATAAAGAACTTTTGGTCCATTTGTTTTTAGTTCAACACTAAGAATTTTCCTAGATACTCTATTTTTGTTATCTTCTGCTTCAATCAGTATTGTGTTCATTCCTTCTACAAGGTAGACAACATAAGAGAATGAATTGTCTTCTTCAATTTTCACTTTAGTTTTGTTTATAGCTAAAGTTTTAATTGATTCATCAACAGTTCCTTTTATCTCATATCTTTTTTCATTTGTTCTCTCGTCCATTGCATTAAACATAATAGGATCGGAACGTCCTGTTGAACATCCAATGTCAATAGCAGTTGAACCGCTTACGTAATCGTCTTTTTCAGCAATTACCGTAATGGCTTTATCTGCATTTGGTTTAATTGTTAAGTAAGCAATACCATTTTTATCTGTCTTGGCAGAAGAATTAATTCCAGGTCCCTCTACTTTAATGTTTACATTTTCAACAGATTTTTTTGTACCTATCTCAGATATTATTACTTTTATCTCGTTACTAGCGTTAACTTCAAGTGCACCTGACAGTGATGTTACTTCGATATTTAATCCTTTAGCAACATCAAATCTTGCAAGGTTCAACAAGTAGTACTCTTTTGGTAAATACTTAATTGAACCATACGGCACTTCACATCTTTCCATTTCTAATCTGGTATTCTTAACACTTAAATCTAAACTAATTGTTTCTAAGCCAGTTCCTGTAGGTGTTATCATCATCAAAGATTCAGCAGCAGAACCTGCTTTTTCATCTGTTGGATTAACTCTAGATGTTACTCTGAATTCAGTCTTATTTCCTGTTAATATCATCATTATTTCGTCATCTAATGGTAAATCTCGTTTGTCAGCTGGATAGAATTTAAATTCAAGGTGATTTGCCTTACCATACACTAAGTCGTATGCTTCAGGATCAAATAGGGATTTACCTAGAGGTTCTAAATTACTTGAAGTATATACTTCTACCTGTGGAGCCACAAGTTTCACTGTGTTTGATGGCATACTGTCCCAGTCTAATCGGTAGGAATAATCCTTTGGGGCCCAATAAGCTCTTCTAGCATAGTACCAACTAACATAAGAAACTTGCTTCCCATATCTTGTAGTAAAATGAGATGGCGAAGATGGTTCGTATCCAGAAGGACTACCTACTACATCACCAAATGGCGAAATTGACCACATGTTTTTACCAACAAGTCCGCCTATCTCACAAATATCGTCACCAAATACATAGAATTCGGTTTCTCCATCTTGATTTAGGTTTATTGAGTCTGTATTTGATATATTCAAATACTGCATGTATCGATTATCGTCTCCGCGTTTATCAAAATTAGCAAACATCATACCGTAATTCCCAGGAGTGTAATATGGTCTGTTGTAAATGCAACCATTCCCCCACCCTTCGGTTTCTGATAATTTTAAGTTTGCATCTGAGAAAGGAACTACACCGAATGTTCCATTATCATATTTAACATTTTCTGTTGCGTAATAAACACGCCCGCTTGTAGATGTATATCCTACAGAACCATATGAAGAGGAATAGAATATTGTGAATCTCATATCTCTAGTTCGTTCGATCTCTCTATTCTCTGGTTCTAAAATACCATTATTATTCTCGTCCACTCCAAAATGTATATCCCAGTGTGCACCGTAATCTACTGCACCATATACAATCTTGGAATATGTTCCGTTGTACATGTAATATGAACCATAAGTTGGTTTTCCGGTACCGTAATAATGCCAGTACCACGGTTGGATTGCTCTGTAAAAGTTTTGTGGAGTTGTTGCAAAAGGTGTAAACCTTGCAACTTCTGAAGCAGATCCGCCACAAACTGATACGGATGCACCAACTCCGTTTATCGGTCTACCTTGTGCATCTTTTGCTGAAACTTTGATCTTATAAATCTTATTGTCTCCAGCCGTAAGAACAAAATCTGGATTACCTGGTACATCAAATGATGTTTTAGATGGATCATCGTAATTTGTAACCTTATAGCTTACTTCCGGTAGCTCGACTTTAACTTTAACTTTTCCCATTCTTCTTCTATCAATGGAATAAATAAATACGTCGAAGTTACCAGCATCATTTGCTACAAAACCCTTGAATGCATATCTACCTTCTTTGGAATTTGACATATCGAATTTGATTGGTTCAAATCTTCCTTTGTCACTTGAATAAGCTGCCACATTTCCAATAAGTGATCCATCATCATTGTGGAGGTCCGTTCTTGTCCAATAATACTGTGGTAATGGATCTGGATGTGGATCTTTAATCAATTGATTCAATACAGCCAATTTAACTGCATGAGGATCAATATCAAGGTTGTCGTCTATATGTTGACTTTCAAGTAAATCTTCTGCTTGCTGTAGTAAATCGACGGGGTTTCCACTCTCATCTGTAACTTGGAATGTTAATGGTTCAGATGAATCTTGTAATTCTGGTTGCACACCTGCAGTTAATACATCAGGCACCGTAGCAACTGTCCATACATTTTGAGACAACACATCAATTTGCTTTCTACCTGTTAAGTAAACTTCGTGTGAATATTGTGGGAATTCTGATTCTAGGTTGTAAAGTGGTGTGAACCCTCTATCGTTATTATCGTCGCCATATTTATATGCCGTTATGATAATTGGTAGAACTTCGTCATCCCCAACCACTCCGTCTGGAGGACTATAGGAGTTCTTTGTTCTTAGGTTTATTCCACCAAAGTCCATACCTACTAAATCAATTTGACTACCATTGTTTCTTGAAAATTCCATATGGTACTTTCCGTTACCCCTTTGGAATGTTCTTGCATCAATAAGACCAGAAGTCCAAGTATTTGTTGCCAAATCATAGCTTCCAACAATTTCAGTTTCATAGTCTTGGTATGAAACTTTTCCATTTCTATTAATGTCATCAGCTGGTAAATACTGAGTTCCTAATTCAATAAAATCAGATGATCTTGGAGGATTAGAAATCCAACCGTCTCCAGCTCCTTCTATTCTACCAGTATTGTGGTTAATAATACCTCTATCTTGCCATGCTACCAATACAGCATCGTTGCAAGGTACTGTTGCGTCTGGATCGTGTTTTTTGTCTGTTTCTTCCAATGTGATATCTAGCGTGTTGTCTGAATCAACCATAAAAGTTTTTGGAGTTTCAACGTTTATTTTTAAACCTTGAACATCAATACCATCAGTAATATTTTCTTGACAACAGTCTTGATATATTTTTTTGACACCATTTGCAGTTTCTACTTCAATTGAAATATTTCCTGGTCCTGTTGGAATCAATTCATCAAATGCAAACATAAAGCATCCGGTATTAGAATAGTCGGACGGAACTGTTTGATAAGAAGTTGGACCGTATCCAACTGAAGGTGAATAAAACATCCAGGAAGTATAATATCTCGCATTGGTAGTAAACCAATATTGATATTGACCGTTTTCAGTTTGGTTATCTTTAGGATAATCACCTTCGTAAAATCCACCTGTTTGTTCTGAAGAAGGTGGCCTTGTAACGATTGATGCTTCACCGTAATATAGCGAGTGAGTATATCTTGCTATTTTATTTTTGTCCTTAATCGAGGTGTAAACTGGCAAAGAAGTACTTGGATTTGTTACTCTGTTTACTCTTTGACCTTCTGTTTCCCATAAACCTGATGAAGTTGAGTCTACAATTATTTCGCCAGATACATCATAGGTTATTGGTACATTTTCAACACCTTCGTACTTATATGAAGTATCTAATTTCTTGTCAGCTGGGCTGTAATACTTAGGCGTCATAAATGGGCCTGTTACTTTTATGTTGGCCAGCAACATACTAGGATGTATTCTTGGATCAAAAGTATAATGATTCTTTTGTGCATCTCTTAGTACAAAGTAAAGACCATAATCTGAAATTGGGAAAAATTCAGATCCTAGTTTTTTATACATTTCAAATATTGCAGGATAGGCATTCCAACCGTGTCCTTTAGATTTTATAGATGCATCTACAGGAATTGCCCTACCGGTATGCGTTTGCCCGCCTGAATATGATCTGAAGTTTGAATAATCAAACAATACTGGATCATAGTCGGCTTTAATTTGTGGTGTTGGAGGTGGGAAACTACTTGTTGGCCTCACTCCATCTGTGTAATTCACTTTTGAGCTCTGTAGTGCATGGTCGACAACTTGCATTTCAGCAAAATTAACCTGTGGGTCAGCCGGCAATACTTTCATGTCATAGTAACCAAGATAATCAATTCCTGGTCCACGATCATATACAAAATTTGGTGGATGAGCTACAGTTGAATTGTAGTCATATATGCTATTTGTCGAATATAATCTAATTTTTAACGACGTATCAGCGTTTTTAGGATTAGCAACACCTAAACCAATGCCACCAGAAAAATCATCTTCTGGGCTCATAATAACAACTGGTATACCATAAGTTACAATAGCTGATGGTGGCATAGATGTACTCGGGTAGTAATATGGTATATTACAACATGGATCTCCTGCTGGGAGTGATCCTTTTCCGGCGTCTCCAAAGAAACCATATCGATCGTTATTTGTCACATCGCCTAATGGTGGGAATCCGTCTCCGTTTTGTGTGTTACATACATACATTCCAACGGAATTATCCATATCTCTTAAAGACTGAGATGGCATCCTCCATGGATCAGGTACATGATAATTACCATATACTCCTCCACCTACAGGATCCCATTGTCCTCCATATGGAATTGACGTTGCACGTATCGTGTATAGAAAATCGTGTTGATCAAAGGCACCAAAAACTTGTCCCGGTAAGTCACCTTCAAACCAACGCCAAAATTCGTAGCTACCGTCAGTATTAACTTGAATGATATATCTTTGCCATTTTTGACCATATCCGCTAAGTGCAGTAAAGAAATAATCAATTCCTGCTCCATGGGCATTGTAGTTCATTATCATTGGCCTACCATATGTGCCAATTTCTTTTGAACCCTTTAGGTCTACGCCATAATCGTACTCACCCATATTATTTGGATAAGGGCCTTCTCCAGCAAACCATTTATGTGACATAAATTGGACATTTGCTGGATCGTTTACGTCGTCTGGATTGTCATGGTCATATACATGATATTGTATCGCAGGTTGCCTTGAGGAAACCAAATCAATACATTTTTTCATTGGTACTATATCTAAATCTTCAGGTGCTATATCAAATTTCTTAACTGCATAACAATCATAAACATTTCTGATGCTTTCAAAATGCTTGCCGTATTGGTTTGGTATATCTCCAGGAGATGTATTTAGAGGTACAGATGGATCAATAATAAATGGAACTTTTCGATAGTTTTCTTGCCATTCTTGCTTGTTGAACAAAGAACGAATCCAAAAAGGATCTTTGTAATTTGTTTGAAAACTACCTGTATAGTCAGAATCGGGCGGGACTAAGTTAGATACTCCACCCAAGTCTGCAAACGCTTTAATTTCAAGTTGGTTAAATAAACTTGTACCAGCATGAAATCCATCCATACCATGAAAACCGTCGTTACATGAACCACGATATGGTGTGTACTGAAATTCAAATACTGGATTGTCTTTATCTATGTATCCATAAGCTGTATACATTTTTTGATTGTATAAATCTTCGTCTGGCGGCTCTGGTGGTCCCCATATCATTGTTTTTCCATTTAACCAGTCGGCATTATTCATTTGTGTTGCCCCACCATAACTCCATGGAGCCACTTGTGCTTTAGATGTTTCATAGCATGAAACGCCGATTATTGGTATATATGGAACAGATTCGTATGCACAGCCAATGTTAGGGTCTGTAACCATTTCTGATGAGTATGGATCAAATTCATCAAAGAATTGTCCATTTCTTAATACGTCACCGTTTCTTAAATATACATATGATGGTACATTTATACCTTGTTGACCGTTGTTTCTGTCAGAATAATTAAAAGTAATAGTTCCAGCACGAGTAATGATAACTTCAAATTCTGATGTCCATCTAGCAACATTAGCTCTTTGGTGTGGTCTTGTATAGTCACCGTAGGATCTTATGTCATAATTATAATTGCTGTCTCTTGCTTTAAATGGATTTGACAAAAGTCTCCAAACAATTCTTAAAGAATCAGCTGTTTTAATATAGAAAACACCATATCCCTGAATTGTCCTGTAGTAATATGGATAGTATCTACCTTGAGTTGGAACATGCCATTGTCCACCCATAGGGATAATCCATGTGTTTTTTAGCATCATTAAATCCCATGGAAAATAACAATTTTGGTATGTGTTGTTGTATCTCCAGTATCCTAGAGGATATCTGTAACCACCATACTGAGATGAGTTGCTGTATGGATATGGTCTTCCTCCATAAGCAGTTCCACCTGATGCAGAATTGTCATATCTGTATTCAAACGGATAATAAGGTTCAGGGTACTTTGGATAACCCCTGTACAAAGCCATCATACCATCTTCTGTAATATATGTTCTATCAAATGTGGAGTTATCTATATGAAACCCATCGTTCCCTGCTCCCCATAGTGTTTGATAGAAGTATCTATTGTTACCATAGTAATTATAACCGTTAGACGGCATTAAGTTTCTCATATCATCTGTTATTCCAATGAAACCGTCTTCATCAAGAATAATATCGTACATTTTGCCTAATTCATCTGTATCACGGTCTTTTGGTTTTGGTTCCCTTACGGAAACCCATACCTTTTGACCGTCTTTTAATGCAGCCATGTTGTTTAGTGACATGCGCACTGTTGATGTTTGTTCAACCTTTAAAGGTCTGTCTATGTCAATGTTTACATCTAATTCACCAGGTAAAACAAAAATATCAAAGAAACGACTGTTACCATTCTGTCCCATTTTAACCATATGGTTTATATGTGTTGTAGAATAATATTCAGTATCGCCTTCTATTTTTGAACCACAATCAAAAATTAAACCTGATATTTCACATTCAGATAAACGAGTATCTCCTTCGTCAACTAGGAAATTATTGTTTGCATCATGGTAAATTACTTCACCATATTGGTATAAATCATCGCAAACCCAAACTTCTGCATTTTCTAAAGTTTCTAAAATATTAATTTTTGGTTCATCAAAATATTTGTACTTGTAAATTCTTTCTGTAACTGATGTACCAGTCCCTGGATCTATGTATGTTACATCTTCCCAAAGATCATTTAAAGATAATCCAACGTCGGCGTCTCCAGGCATTACATTGGTGCCAATTGCATAGTCAATAAAGTTTCCATTGCGTTCTATTGTAACAGGAGTATGACGCATGTCTCCTTCTTGAACGGTGTAGTAATATGGATCTGTTGGATCTGGTATTTGTTTATTTTTCTTTTCGTAAATTGTTTCATTGCAACCGAGTCCGTTTATCCTGGAGTCGGTGTCATGATAAAGCATGTATTCATGGAATTTTGTTATTTGCCTGCCAGCATCTGGTATACCAGTTATTCCATCTGTACATCCAAGATATTCTTCACATGTTCTATTTTTTCTGTATTCGTCTCCAGCTGAATTGTATAAACATGAATCTGATATTGTATTTTTACCAATATTGTTATCTTCCCCGTTGTCGCGGAATAGCTCTATACCAACATAACTACGATAGTTGATTTGAATATCGCTAAAAGTGCATGCTGGGACTTGAAATTCATCACCTGCAGGATCTAATACAGTATTTTTTTGTATTCTAGATGCCATTGGACCAAATTCCCCGTTTGGAGAACGTAGTACTGCAGTTGCTGTAGATGGATTTGATCCTTCCCAAACATTGGTTTCAACAGAAATATCGTATTTGCTACCTGAACATCCATTTGCTTCTAATACTTCTAGAAGAACCAAAACGTCTTTGTCTGCAAAAATTTCTGAGAAGGAAAAATCTTTTGAACTTGCCGTGTAGTTACCGGTAACTGAAATATTTGTTAATCTTGTATCTCCGGTCTTAATAATATTTAAATTGCCATGAACTCTATAAATATATTCACCTGGATTATAAGCAATACCAGGAACTTTATTATTTACAAAGCGTATATCGTGACCAACAAAATTTCTAAAAGACTTCAATGCTAGGTCAATGTCATGAGCTCCAGTTTTCACCGGATAGGTTTCGGATGCACCATAATTAAATGTTTCATCTCCAACTAACACCGAGGTTGGTGTCAGTCTGTAGTCATTAGCCTCTACAATTGCGTTATCTGGAGGAATTGGTGTGATAAGAGGGTCGTAAGATTTTCTGTAAATATATTCTCCAGAGTCGTATGTGTTATTATTGTTTGTGTCATGGTAGTATGTAGCATCTTCGGGAGTAAATGGAAACTGTACTGCTGTAAGAGTATATCCATTTGGCGAGACAGGTTCACCTTGATATGGATTCCAAACCCAATTTGTTAATGGGTTTACTTCCCAATCAAGTGAACGTACTAATCCGTCAGAAACAGATTCGTCATCGTTTACTCCACCTTCACGCATGTATTCTGGTCGATTTACCCAACCAAGCTGCCATGTGCGGTTAGTTCCTTGTTTTAGTGTCATATCTCTGTCCCAGAAGAAAATACGAGGCCTGTAATCTGGGTGAATAGGATCAATTACATAGGGACCTTGCGTATTATTCGAGCGAACAGGATCAATTCTTGCCATTGGATTTGAAGCATTTGACCCCGGTACATATCTTGAACTTCCTGGATCAGCTTTTGCTTGATACCTAGGATCGTTGAATGCCCCATCGGGATCAAACCAAATTTGTCCACCATCGTCTAGTACTATGTACCATTTGTCAGTCTCTTGAGAAAGACCACCATCGGGGTGAACTGTAAGATAAAATTCAGCCCAATACTTAGGATATGTGGATTCTAATCCAAAGGAAATCACTTTTTCTGGAGTACCTGCTAAATCCTTTGCTTGTGGCGTATAGGGCATAAGATACGTGCTATCTTCATCTTCTGGGGAATAACGACCCCAATAATTTGTCCCTTTACGTTCCCACTGGAAACTTCGCGAATCAACTTCAGAAAACCGTTCATAAGTAAACGGAGTATCTACCGTTCCTAAGCGAATTCCACTAGCATTCGAATGGGCAGGATACATATCTAAAAAACCCATAGTAGCGGATTTATTTAAAGATGCTCCGGATACCTCTGAAACACTCATAAAATGTGAATCGAGTGGCATCATTCCACATAGGAATAAAGCAATAACTAAAATAGACAATAACTTTCTCATAGCGCTCTCTCCTTTACACAAGGAAGATTTCTACCTTTTAAAACAATAATCATGCTCACAAATTTACTTCAATTTTTCGTTTTTTTTTATAAATGTCAAGAAATGCCTATTCAATAATCCTCATTTTAAAACCTTGATTAACTCTATTGCTTAGGAATTTTCACAATATTAGAATAGCACATATTCTTACTCCAATACAATTCAGCTCTATTAAATATTTGTTCTCTGTAGTTCTGTTTAGACATTTGCACTTTAAATATTTTTGATGGGTATTCATTGCTGGCGCTTTTTGGTTTACCAATCATATACCACCCATCCCCAACTTTAGAAAAGATAAACGCTCCATTAATGCACCCAATTGTAGAAATCCCTGTATATTCTAAATTTCTATTTTCTGATGGCATTTTAATTGGATAACCATTAATAATTTTACCACTCCATGCATCTACTAAATATATATTTCCTGCAACAGTTGAAATTACAACATATGTTTTCTCGTTTGTATCTACTACAATTGGTTTTTCAACAACGTAATCACCAGATAGTTGAATTCTCCAACGAATCAATCCTGAATATAAATCAACACAAACAATTCTGTTGTAGTCTGACCAATATGAAAAAGCTACTTTTCCTTCTTTATAGATTGCGGGGCTTGTTGATTTAAAACAATAGTTTTTACAAAGAAGTTTTCTTACCTTCCATTCAATTTCCCCGTTAGAGGCATTTTTACATATCATATCGTCCTCGAATGATTGTAACCATAGTATTTTACCTGAAAGAGTTGTTATAGTTGAATCTGATCCTTTTTCACCATAATTTGATACAGTTTCTCCGTTGATTGCATCCACAATTTTATCACCGCAAAAAATTACTGGTTTTTGTTTAACAAAATATGTGCAAAAAGTTTTTGAATTTACTTTGTTCTTAAAAATCTGTTCGCCTGAATTTCTATTCAATGCAGTTAAATAACCAATGTCATTTACAAAAATGATGTATTCCAAGGATTTATACTTAAAAATCTGGAATGAAGAACCAACAGATTTCATATCAGCTGCTTCCCATAACAATTCTTTGTGTTCATTTTCTGGATCGAAAATTATATTGATAAGCTTTTTTTCCGAGATAACTGTTATTAACCAATTGTTGTTTTCATCTATTTCAACAATTGGAGAAACTAATGTTTTACCAACATCCGTTTCTATCAAATACCTTATTTGCATTGATTCATCTCTAACAGCTATGTGCCCTTTTGCATTTATGGTGACAAAAAACCATTCTTCTCTTGAAACATCCCAAAAACACGTAGGAATAGGCAATGGACTGCTTTTTTCTTTCAATACAATGTTTTGTTTGATCCAATAAATATTTTTTGTTGATGGCAACCTGTCTATAGAATAAGTAGCTGCATCTGATGTGTGATAGGAAGAATTTGCATCTTCAAAACATGTACTAAAGGGACTAACTGAATTCAATTCTTTGTTATCAACTCTTTTGAAAGGATTTCCAAAACGGTAAATTCCTTCTCCCGGTACAACAATCCATATCATGTCCTGTACAATGGATGCACAAATTCCTCTAGCCATGCTTTGAATAGATCCTCCAATGCTAGATAATGACAATGGGTAAAATTTATTGATTATTTTATCTCCTGAAAACAATGAGAAAAAATCTCTTTCTTCATTTAAAAACAGAAATCTATGTACCCCATTTTGCTCTAATCCACAAAATCCAAATAGTTGCTTCCCAGGTATTCTCACTTCTTTTTGTTTTTTTCCATCTAAAACCCCACCTGATACAAATTTCATTTCGCTATAGGTATTTCTGTCATTTTGTATTGCTACGTAATAAATATTTTGCTGTGGGTAAAACATTACAACAGATTTGGGTACTCCTGATAAACTAGCATCATAAATGGTGTCCCCATCGCAACCGTTTATAACTATCACTTTTTTCTGTGATGTTGCGCAAGAAATGTAAGGAACTCCATCCCATGCGACATAAGTCAAGTTAAAGTTAATCTGTCCATCTAGTTGAATCATCCATGTTTCATTTGTGTCAAGTCCTAAGCTAAATATAGAACCATTTTGTGAAGGAAACACTACTGACTGTTGATTGTTTGACCAAATACAGATTGGACTAAGCTTTGAGTCAAATTGCTTATTACTTTCCAAAATTATCTCTTTTGTGAAAACATCAATAATAATACTTGAATCTTTTGTTGTGAATGCTACAAACATGCTATTGTTATGATGAAAACAGCTTAATGGAGAAGTAATTTGAGATTCAGTAAAGATTACTGATATTTCTTGTCCATTTTCAGCATCTAACAATGTTACTTTTTTTTGCTCTGTAGCAAACACCAGATAGAAATGATTTTTATACTCGAATGAAGACATGCCAGGAATAATGCTATTGCCCGGTGTAAGCAAAAAATTCCATAATTTTTCACCTGTAATTGCATCTAACGAAACAATGCCCTGATCTAAAGTAGCAAAAAATACACATCGTTTTGTCCCAATCGTTTGAATGATTGGATTGTTTTCTTCTAAATTACATGTGTATTTAAAAGTTGGAGCTGAACATATTGGTCCCTGTATGCCGTTTCTTATAACATTCCCAGTATTGTAGTCGCTAATCATTCCAACTTGCTGGTATATATACTTACTTGTGTTTTTGTACTCCCAGCTTAATGCGGTTACTTCTTTGTAGATTTTTTTCAATGGAAACCCGGGAGTTTTTTTCCCTTTTGTCCAATAAAATGATGGAAGTGTAAAAATTTTCTCCAAAATAGTTCCAGGAGAGTACTTATCTCTAAGCACAACTTGTTCATTAATTTGCTTCAAGATATTTTTTTCTGGTTTTATTGAATAAGTAATTGAGTGTTTTTTATCTACTGTCGCTTTTTTTGTTAGTGAAAAACTTTTAGAAATATTAAATGAAAATTTAGAAAAGGAACAAAAATTTACCGTAAGGAATAAAATCATGATCATTAATGCTAAATTTTTAAAGTGTTTCATTTGCTTAAATTTTTACCATTTTTACTACTTTTTGTAAATTAAAGTAAAAATAAAGTAGAAAAAGTGTAAAAAACACGAAATAATGTACTTTTTTACTTGCAATCGAAAAAACATCTTGTAATAATGGGTGTAATCTAATGACAAAGGGGGCTAGAGTATGACAAAGACAGAATTAATTAAGGTAGTTGCAAAGAAATCTGAGTTAAGTCAAAAAGACACAGACAAGGTGTTAAACAACTTTTTTGACACCGTCAAGGAAACAGTAAAAGACGGAGAAAAGGTCGCGGTAATTGGATTTGGTAATTTCGAAGCACGTGAACGCGCTTCCCGCATCGGAGTAAATCCAAAAACTCGTAAAAAAATGACTATTCCTGCCAAAAGAGTGCCTGTTTTCCGTCCAGGGAAAGCTTTCAAAGAAGCAGTAGCCCGTAAGAAATAATTCAGCACGACTATCTGAGCTCTGGTGCTAACCCATCAGAGCTCTTTTTTTTTGAATTCAAGGAAGTGTTTTCAATGAAAGTTAAATACAATTTTACAAAAAGCATTTATTTGTTATTGTCTTTTTTTATTCTATTTGCATTTTGTGGTTGTGAAAAAATTACGTTTTTTAATAAACCAGATATTATTTCTATTGGTTTTTGCATAGATATCCTTGGCGTAGACAATACATCTTTTGCAAAACCTGTTCTTGCGGCACTTGAGTCAGCATCACGCAAAGAACAAATTTCGCTATCGACTATTGTCTGTAAAAACAAAAACAAATACAAAGAATCCTTGATTGAATTGTCAGACAATAATGATTTAGTTATTGCTAGCCACTTCATGATAGAGGAATTAACTTTTTGTGCACAGGAAAACACACAAACACATTTTGTGATTTTTAATTCATACTCGTTACCATCAGAAAAAACAATTGTTCCATCAACATCGAATATCACGTATTTCGTTTTCAGTGAAGAAAATGCTGCAGAAATTGCTGGATTCATTTCATCTGAAATAAACAACTGTGAACCATCTGGTATAATATTTAGCGGTTACAATATGTCTCCGCTGAGAAATAGAATTTACAATAGTTATGTTTCTGGTGTTCATTCTTCTCACATAAATTCTACAAAAACTGTTTGTTTATTTTCAGATGAAGATTTGGATTTTGCTCAAAATGAGAGAATTTCTTTTCCCATTGAATCATCTAATTTAAAAATGGCGTCGCTTTATTACATGCCTAGCATTTTATATGCCTCAATGCTTAACGAAACAAGAACACCGCTGGACTCAAATGGTAATTTACCATGGGATATTATTCTTCTTGGGTCAGAAAGTTTAAGTTACCCCACATTGGGTGGAATTATTAGGAAAAATTATTCTAAAGCTATAGAAACGATTATTTCAAATTTTTCAAATAAATCTTTATTGGGTGGGGTTGTTTCTTTAGGAAGAGTTGATGGATATTTCAAATTTTCTCCAATCAATTTCAAGTTTTCTGATGAATCTCTAATAGCAATCAATTCATTTCTATCAGAAACCAAATCCACTAAGTCTGAAAACTGATTGAGCTGCAATAAAGCTCTTATTGTGGACATTATTCATCAAGCAATACTCAATAGTATCTGACATATTTGCCATTGGAATAGCAATAGTGTTAAATGTATTTTTGTTAAGCAATGACTCTATCAAAAACGAAATTTTTCGAGAATACATAAAATTCCCATTTACATCAGTTTTTTCAAACGCAAAAGCTACGTTACTTAAGTTGGTATTTTTAAATTCCGACATAACTGCAAAATACAGTTGAGCTCTAATTAGTGAAGGCTCAAAAACAAGACACAATGAATCATCTGATGATACTAACATGTCATTAGTCTCTAACATTTGGCTTATTCTAGGATCGGTTTGAACTGCCCATTTTTTTACCAATTCCCATTCTTTTTCCAATGAATATGGGGATGATAGAGTATGTATTAGGTTGCCATTACCTTGTTGTTTTTTTATTTGTAAAAACCCCCATTTCAGTCCGTAGTCGTTTACCCAATATGGTATCTTCCCAAAAGATTTATCTGTTTCATTCACATTTAGTGTATTTGTTACTTTAACGGATTCAATAATGGATTCTGGCTGAATAATGCTATCTGGCAACAACATTAATGCATCGCTATCAATAAATTCAGGGAACTCTATTTGATTTATCTCAATTTCTGCATCTTCAAGGTATTTTTTATGTCCAGTCTCTTTAAACATCTCAAATAACAAACAAGCTCTTCTAAAATTAACAACAACATCATCTTTTTCTTCTACTTTATCTAATATTGAAATTGCTTTTGGTATTTGGTTTTGATTCTTGAATAAACTTGATTGAAGTAAAACACCTTTTTTATTTTGTAGACAATTTTTATTCATTTGAGAAAGGTACTCATTTGCTTTTTTAAAATCAAGTCGGTTTAAATTGAATATTGCCTTTTTGAAATAATGTTCTGCATAACAAAAGATCAGCTCAGATGGTTGGATAGGTTTTTCTATATATTCTTCAATGTTGTAGTATACAGACTCCTCTAAACCTATTTTCAATAACGCACGAAGCTTATTAATTCTTACTTCGTTGGCTATTTTCCATCCAACAGAAAAAGTGTTAATTTTTTCGTAATACATAATAGCTTCGTCGTATCTTCCTTGGTAAAACAATAGTTCAGCCATTTCAAAGCTTAGTAGATCATTTTTATTTTGAATTAATTGTGATTTTAACTCAATTTCTGCCTTTTTTTCATTTGTTTTTTTTAGGAACTTTATTTTTTCAATTTGAATAGATGTTTCGTTTGGTTTTAATTTTGCTAATTGCTGATATGCTTCAATGACAAAATTATTTATTGAAATTAATATTTTTTCTTTGTTTTCTTTGCTGACGATTATTCTTTCTAGTTTATATAGTGTCTGTTCAGCAATTTGTATTAGTTCAAGATAGTACTTTTCAAACACTTTGTTTTTTCTATCCATTGAAGTAACAAGAATTTTTTCTGCGTACCCAACGTCTTTTAAAGAAGTAATTAACAGCGAAACAAAACTTAACACCATACTATCCCACAATTCTTCTGTTTCTTCCTCTAAAATTATGAGAATTTCTTTTGATGTTGTGACAACGTTGTTATGTAAAGAATAAATCAATAACTTCTTCAAAAATTGTGTTGATCGTATTTGGTTAGACTCAATTTCATAGAAAAAATCTTTAACCATAGATTCAGAAAATTGCACTTTCTCCAAAAGAACTAGCTTTAGCTCGTAAATATCAATATTTAAAGGATCAATTTGTTGTGATTGCTCAAGAATTTGGTTAAGTTTTTTTACTTCTGTATTTCTCAGGCTCGAATGAACAGTAATGTATGCCTTTATATAAATTAGGTTTATGTTGATATCTTCAAAAACTGTTAGTTTATCCTCTGTCAAAACTTTAAATATTCTATCAAATTTATTCTGTTCAATTGCGTTTTCAATATAGGTATAGATTAAATCAACACTATATGGATACAGACCAATACCTTTTTCAAGCACAGACATTGCCTGATCTTGTTTCTGATAAAGAATAAAATATTCAAATAATTTTACATAATCTAGCTCGTTTGTTGGATTTATCTCGGTAATCAAAGTTTCAATTTTTTTTATAGACCCTTGCTTAGAATCTCCTTGTTTCTTATACCCTTTAGCAACAATAGTAAGAGTATCTACATCTAGATTCGCTTCACTAAGCAATGCATTGGCAATTCTATTAAAAGAATTCCAGTCATTTTCTGTTTCTAAATAACACTGTAGAAGTTTTTTCTTTAAAGATGCGTTGTTCCCAGTGTTTTTGACAGACAAACACCCCGACACATTTTTATTTTGTTTATTGCCGGGGGATTGTAATTTTTCCATTTTAATTAAATTACGAAGTTTTTTCTTCTATCCATGCTCTTGTGATAACAACTGTTTCTATTGGTTTATCAGCTTCATTTGTTTCAATTTTTTGGATTTCCTCTACTATATCCATTCCTTCTGTCACTTTGCCAAACACAGTATGCCTACCGTCTAACCAACCGCAACCTTCTTTTTTTGTAACAACAAAAAACTGTGTACTATTAGTGTTTGCTCCTGCATTTGCCATGCATAGATACCCATAATCAACATGGTATGAACTTAAATCTTTATCGTACATATATTTACTGTTTTCTTGACTATCCTGAATTGCATTTACCTGTTCATCAGTTAAACCAAGGCTCCATGGGTTTATCTCATCTTTGAAAGCATATCCAACATCATCTATTGGCATTTCTACTTGCTCTAATGTATCACCTTGGGCAATTTTTAGTTGTCCACCCTGTACCATGAAATCATCGATAACTCTGTGGAACACACTATTGTCATACGAACCATCAGCTACTAAACGAAGAAAATTATTCACAGTTAATGGTGCAGATTTAGGGTATAACTCCATTTTTATTGTTCCATGGTTTGTTTCAAAACAAACAACTTCATTATTAATTTTGGCAATATCTGCTTCTGTTGGCTTTTCTACATTTGGTGGCCAAAATTCCTTTTCCTGTATAATCTGCTCCTTATGATTTTTGAATCCATTTATTCCAACAACAATAAGGATGATAACAATAACAGAAGAGAGTATCACAAACCATCTTTTCCTATCTAAGTCCCTTTTTTCTTTTTTTATCTGATCTCTTCTCTCAATTTCTTTTATATCTAATGTTTTCTTACCAGTTGCAACATCATATTTTTCTTTTTCTTGTCTATTCATACATCTCTCCTAAAGTTTAATTAACGATTCTAAAATTTCTTCTGGCAATTCTGGGAATTGCTTTAACCATTCTATTCTTTCTTTATACAACATTTTGTTTTTTTCAACAAGTTCTTCTTTCGAATAGTATCTGTTTAGATCAAAATATGTTATATCCATATTGTCAATACTTTCTGGGATATAGTAATCCCAGAAATCGTCTTTTTTCCATGTTACTCTTTTTCTAGCTATTTGTTTAATCATATCGGTTGTATCTTTTACAGATATTTTCTTGCCGTTTGCTCCACCAATTTTACCAGTATTAATCAGAAAACATTCTACGTCGTCCATTCCAGCAACCATTTTACGGAATTTTATTCCCTCTTCACTTTTTGAACCAATAATAAAAGGATTTGTTCCTACTTCTCTTTTTGATTGACCAGCTTTTTCCGGGTCACCAGCAGAAGTTTCAATGGATTCGCCAAGCATGAAAAATGCTGCTGCTTGCTTTGCATTCAACTTTGCAACAGTTGGAACTATATCTTCTCTCCTGGTAATAAAAAATATCATATTTACTTTTTCTAAGTCAATTGTTTCATCAGTATCATCCATTTCGGATCTTTGTATTACAGCTCTTCCGTTTGTAGTTCTCGAACAATCTTCAATATCTATAACTCCATCATTGTTTACGCATACATTATCTAAAACTGCATTTGGTTTCATAAATGCTTGATACATTACTTTTTGGTATTTCGGCTCAAGACCTTCAGTTTTAATATAAAAATTCTGTTCTGAGCCAAAGCATTTCCCTTTAGGATTCATGAATAGTACATCGTCCTGTCTAATAATGACACCCTCAGGTTTTTCAAACTGATGGTCATGACATGTTAAAGTAGATTTTCCCGTACCGCTAAGTCCAAAGAAGATTGCACCTCTATCTACTAGATTGTTTTCCTCATCTTTGATACGCAACACTTTGCTTCCTGCATGTAACCCCAAGCAGTTCAATTTTTGTTTAACATACCACATACCAAGTCTTAAAAATGATTTTTTTATCTCACCAGCATAATCAGTTCCAAAAACATAAGTTACGTAGTTTTTAGCATCTACAATAACTTTTCTTTCTGGCCAATCTGGCAAGGCAATTGTAGTTATGTCCTCTATAGAGTCATTGTTGTTAAACAAAAGATTACCCCAAATGTAAGCCAATCTTGCATACTCTACGGGTACAATAAGTTTACAACCCAGCTTACAAAATGAATTGTCGCTCATAGTTCTAAATGTTTCAAGCATAGGTCGGTTTTTAATGCTGTCTAATGCTTTTTGAATCAATTCCTTTTGTTCTTTGTTTGGTTCATCGAAAACAATTTCAGTAAACTTTGCACTTCTGCTCATAATTTTTGAGCGGTATGAAGGGCTTCCATTTTTAGTTGTGACCTCTTCGTTTTTTGCCATCTCACGAATTTTTGGAAAGCTAGGATTTTTAATTACATTTTCAGGATAGAATCCTCCATATAAAGTCCTCATTGCAACTCCTTGATTAATAATTTTCAAATTGGCTAACAGTCAAACAATCTGCTGATAGAAAACCTTTAAATAATTCTTTTATTATTCTATCAATTTCGGAATAATTAAAAAGGAAATGCCCATAATGGTTTTCTTCAATATTGTTTAAAGAACAATAATAAATTTTCTCTAATTGTTCTTTAAGATCAATCTTAAAAGATGGAAATATGTGATTTTTTTTTGTACATGTTTCACAAAAAAGAGCATTTTTCCATTGAGAAAAAGAAAACATCTCTCCAGTAAAGGCTTTACCACAACTCACGCATTTTGAAAAATTTAGTGCAAATCCTGATTCTTTTAAAAATTGCAAATTAAAATAACTGCAAGCAAAACTTGGTGAGCACATTTTTTTTTCAAGAATGTGGAGCGTTGACAGAAGTAAGTAAAACAAAGAATTATTTTCCATTTCCAACATGGTAAACTTATTAATAGTAAAAGCTATACATTGAAATGCAACTGCACTTTTAAGTATTGATGAAATGCTTAAGAAGGATTCAATAGTAGAAATCTCAGTTAAAGTATAAAATTGATTTTTTTCATACATTTGTATGTTGCAAAATATTGGAGGCTCAAAAGATGAACTCCATCTATTTATTGTGTGTCTCGCTTTTTTACATACTGCTATAATCTTTCCTCTGTCTAAAGTAAAAAGAGTTAGAAGTTTATCATGTTCCTTGTAAGGATTAGCTTTAACTATTATTGCGCTTGTTTTTACGGTAGACATAAAAGTTTATGCTGGTCGTAAAATAATGATAGGTGTTTGCTGATCGCCATTGCCAGCTGGATTGTCATCCATTGCCCCTTTGATGCTTTCATCCAATGAATGGTTGCTGCTCCCAACCACCCATGCAATATTTAGATCATTCGCATCGATAATAGCAGCATCGCATAAAGTTTTGTTCTTAATCTGGGCAGAAGTTTCATCTGAATCTTTGGGACCAAGAATTATTGAATAGTCAAATGGAGAGATAGCTCCAGGCATATCGTCTATTAAAGCAGCCTGTTCTCCAGCCATTCTGTAAAACATTCCAGACCCTTTAAATAATTTACTAATTACTCCTCCAAACACTGCTGCGAACACAATTCTAGTTAACCCAGACTCATCTATTGCCATTTGCATTGACATGGGATTACATAGAGGAGCATTCCCGCCAAAATCGAAATCGTCGTTATGTACAAAAGAAGAAAGAAAAGTTGCTATTTTTGATGCATGCAATACATCAATTGTTTTCATTCTTTGCTCAGCAACAGCTACCACGCACGAAGCAACGGTTATTATGTCCATTGGTTTTCGAATCTTCTTTGTTAACTCGTCAACGATACTAGGAACATCTTCTCCAGGTTTTATTATTCTTGTTTTTACTGGAATTCTTTCATATCCGTTCCTACTTTTAGAAATAGATAAAACTTTTTCAGTGGAATCATTCAATTCATTTAATTTTCTTCTAATGTCTCTGCTTTTTGAAAACTTCTTCCCAAGCAATAAGACCTCTATTGCTTTTTCTTTTTTCCCAATTTGCATTAAAGAGTCAGAATACCTTAGAAAATCACCCTCATGAAAATTTGAAGGTCTAAACAAGATAAATTCTTCGTAATACTTAACTGCATTTTCATAGTTACCTTGGTTGTACTCAATTTCTGATAATCTTTTAAGTAAATACCTCAAAGGAGTATACGGGGTAGTATTGAAGACTTTTTCGCCTTTCTGATAACAAGAGCTATACCAAAGAAAAGCTGTTTTTTCATCATTTTTGTAATATCTAAATAAATCTCCAATAAATAGTTCATACCAAAGATATGATTTATCCCCATGTAACGCTTTTTGAAAAACTCTTATAGCTTCATCGTACTTCTTGTTTATTGTTAAAGCATTTACTTTAAGACGAATTTGTATTCTTTCTTTCAATGATATCATTTTTACTCCCACTCAATTGTTGCTGGTGGTTTTGATGTTATATCGTAAACAACTCTATTTATGCCTTTTACTTCATTGGTTATTCTATTGCTTATTGTTTCTAGAACATCAGCAGGCATGTGATGCCAGTTTGCAGTCATACCATCAACTGATTCAACTAACCTTATAGCTACAGTATAATGATATGTTCTTTCGTCACCCATAACACCAACAGTTCTTATTGGTAACAGCACAACAAGAGCTTGCCATATTTTTCTATCTTTGTCGTATTCATTTACTTCATCTCTCATTATTTCATCAGCTTTTTGCAGTAATTCAATACGATCTTTAGTTATCTCACCGATAATTCTTATTGCCAATCCAGGACCCGGAAAAGGATGCCTGTATACAAATTTTTCTGGTAAACCAAGGTGCTCTCCAATTATTCTTACTTCATCTTTAAAAAGATACTTTAATGGCTCAATTAATTTAAGTTTCATGTTTTCAGGTAATCCGCCAACATTATGATGACTTTTAATTTTTGCTGCTATGCCTGATACTCCGCCAGAACTTTCAATAACATCTGGATAAAGTGTTCCCTGAACTAGAAATTCTGCGTCGTATTTTTTTGCTTCTTCATTAAAAACATCAATGAACAATTTACCGATTATTTTTCTTTTTTCTTCTGGATCTACAATTCCCTTTAACTCGTTTAGAAACAGATCTGGCACTTCTACTTTTTCGATATCCAATCCTAATTCGTTCAACATAATATCAACGTCTTTACCTTCATTTTTTCTAAGTAATCCATGGTCAACAAAAATACATTTTAGATTTTTACCAATAGCTTTAGAAACTATCAATGCTGCAATAGAAGAATCTACTCCGCCGCTAATTCCACATATAACTTTTTTTTGTCCCACAAGTTTTTTTATTGAAATTATTTCTTCTTGTACAAAATCTGATAGATCCCAGTCCTTTTTGGTATGAGCGATAGAAAACAAGAAATTCTGTATGTAATCAATACCGTTTTCGCAATGGTGAACTTCTGGGTGGAATTGCACACCATATCTTTGGATTTTTGAATTCTCGAATGCTGCTATTGTAGCATTCCTTGTTTCTGCAAGCTTTATAAATCCTTCTGGTAATTCTTCAATGCCATCTTCATGTGACATCCAAACAGTAGTAGTTTTTGGAATGTTTGATACCAATTTTGAGTTATCGGTTAATGTTAATCGAGTTTTACCATATTCTCTAGCACTATCTCTTTTTACCACTTTCCCGCCATAATAAACCGTCATAAGTTGAAAGCCATAGCACAAAGCAAGAATTGGAATTGAGAGTTCCCAGATTTCTTTTTTTATTGATGGAGAATTTGCATCTAATACAGAATTAGGACCTCCAGAAAGAATTATTGCTTCAGCATTTTTAATTTTTTCTACAGAAACATCAAATGGAAATATCTGAGAATAAACACCAGATTCTCTAACCTTTCTGGCAATCAATTGTGTAAATTGAGATCCAAAATCAATTATTGCAATCATTATAAAATCCTTCTTCCAGTTTTTTATATCAGTATATCAAAACTGGAAGAAGGATTTTATAATTTTTTTTAACTATTCTTTAATTTTGTCAGAGAAGGTATAAACAGCACTAACTTGAGCTGATATTGATTGTGTTCCTGGCATTACAGCAGAATTTGTTCCCTGCTCGGGAGATCTAAGGTCCATTTCTCTTTTTGCAGGAGTAACTGGATTACTTGAAAGAACATTAATATCAAATAACCCAGTAATTAACATTCCTTCTGGATCTAACGCCGCTTTAGCTTTTATTCTTGCGTCGCGAGTTGCAGCTTCGATAGCTTGTTTTTGCAATTCTTCTCGATTACTTATGCCAAAACGTATTCCTTGAATTTGACTTACTCCAGCTTCCATTGCTAGATCTATTACAGAACCAATCCTGCTGATTTCAATAACCCTTACCGATAACTGGTGTGTTGTTCTATATCCAGTTAGTTTTGGTTCTTCTCCAGATTTATATATGTACACTGGAGACACATTAAAAGAAACCGTTGAGATATCTTCTTCCAAAATACCGGTTCCAACTAATGCTGCAACAACATTATTTGAAACTTCACCATTTGTTTTTTGTGACGCCGCTGCTTCCTTTTCTTGAGAAACAATACTGCAGTTAAAAAATACAACATCTGGTTTTGCCTTTACAATTCCAGTCCCC
Source organism: Caldisericia bacterium (assembly GCA_023146045.1). Lineage (GTDB taxonomy): Bacteria > Caldisericota > Caldisericia > UBA6126 > UBA6126 > JAGLCW01. The sequence goes on along the minus strand of JAGLCW010000064.1, from coordinate 2,198 downwards.
ATAACAGAAACTTTCCTAAGAACATCTGTTTCTTTTTGCAATTCGTCTGCCTTGGTACTTGCACCAATAAAAATAAATGATGCAGCTAGACAAGTAACAATACTTAAAACGTATAATAAGCGACTTTTTTTAGTTTTCATAAGTACCTCCATATTAAATTAAAGAAATTCAAAAAAAGGTTCATTTTATTGACAAAAATATTTTCTACAATAAGCTTTACTTTTGCAGGAGGTACATATGTACTGTGTTATTGTAGGCTGTGGTATGGTTGGTTCGAGAGTTGCAACTATGTTGACCAGAAATGGTGACAGCGTTGCTGTGGTTGATCAAAAAAGTGGAGCATTTAACAAGCTTCCTTCTGAATTTGATGGAATTACGGTTCACGGTTGTGGTTTTGATGAGAGTATCTTAAAACGTGCCGGTATTGACCAAGCTGATGTTTTTGCAGCTTTAACTGAGAATGATAATGTTAATATCATTGCATCTGCTGTAGCTAAAACAATTTTCAAAGTCAAACGTGTCATTACAAGGGTTTATAACCCTGATAGGGAAAAAACATTCCGGGTTTTAGGATTAGAAATTGTTTCACCAACAATCCTAAGCGCAGAACAGGTTTATAGTCGTTTTATAATGGGTGAAAACAGTGCCAATTTATACATAAATCAAGATTTTGAAATTATGGAACATGTATACGAACCTATTGGTAAAGGTGAGACTGTAGGTGATTTAGAGGACAATAACGATTTAAGAATTATTGCGATCATTCGAAAACACAAAATGGCTCTAGCAAAGAATAACTATAAACTCATTAAAGGTGACAGAATTATCACCGCAATCAATATACATTCCATACACACTTCTTCTCGTGTTTTTGGAACAGACAAGGGAGTGTAAAATGCATGTAATAGTTGTTGGTGGAGGAAAAGTTGGCATTAATCTAAGCAGAGAACTATTAGCATTTGGGTATTCAGTTTCTATTGTCGAAAGAGATGCAGAAAAATGTGAAAGAATAGCCACTATGATGAATGCTTTGGTTATAAATGGTGATGGTACGGACCATAGCATATTAGAATCTGCTGGAACTGGGCAAGCAGATTTCATGGTTGCGGTCACTGGTAGAGATGAGGACAACTTCGTTGCCTGCCAGTTAGCCAAAATTACTTTTAAGGTACATATAACAATGGCAAGAGTGAATGATCCAAGAAATGAACCAGTTTTCAATAAACTAGGTGTAGATTTTTCTTATACTACAACATTTATTGTCTCTAAAATGATTTTAGAGACAATAAAGTGCAGATACTGTGGTTTTCCTTTTGTAATTCCAGAGTTCTTAAGTGATAAAAGTAAATTTGAAATTATTCGTCTGGTACTAAAACCAACATCTCCATCTATTGGAAAAAGTTTTGCTGAGATAAATATCCCTACTGGTTCATTGGCAATAGCTGTTTACCGCAATGAAGCTATTCAAATACCATTTGGGGACATGAAGCTTACTGATAATGATATTGTTTACCTTATATCTGATAAAAAACACTTGGAGAGTATCAGGGGAATGTTTTTGGGAAAAGAAAAATCTTACTAACTTTAACCTAGTCTTGGTAGGTAAAATTTTATGCCTTGTCTGTGCTTCCCCTGAGAAAACTCAAATTGAGCTCCAATTGAATCTAAAATTCTTCTAGATGTGTTTCCTTTGCTAAAAGCTGCTAGTAGAGTATCTTGCGATAAGTTTTCTAAATCTGTTTCAAGAACAAACTCTACCAAAGGAGCAGATTCCATTGGTTTTACAAAAAGATATAAAGTGGATTTTGGTTGTATTATTCTAATATAGTCGCTCATTATGGATTCAATGACATAGATAAAATCTTCACCTCTTCCAACAATAGACTGTTTTGGACTATTTATGTTTGTTTCCAGAATAATATCTTTTTGTTCAGCTTCAAAAGAAATTTTCTTTTGAATTCTTGTGATGATTTTTGAAATTGTAGATATCTGAATCTTTGACTGATAAACTTTCCGCTCATCTAGTATAGAATCTTCTTGATCTAAAAAATCTTTTAACCTGTTCATGTTTTTTATAAGAATTTCTGATGACTTCTCTCTTTCTTGCTGTGGTAAATTATTGTTAGCCAGCAACAAAGCTCTTCCCTCAATACCAGTCAAAAGAGTTCTAATCGTATGCATAATTTCTGTAAGTTTCA
>JAGLCW010000063.1 GCA_023146045.1 Caldisericia bacterium | reverse complement strand
GTCAAATAAGGGTCCCAATAAAAATTCTCACTAACAGAAACTTGGGAGAACGATATTACAGAGTCTCCTAATATATTAACTGTTTTAGCAACAATTTTTCCAATTGCGCTAGCAGAATTTTCTAAATTCAATTCAGCAAGTGGTGCATAGAGCAAAGAATGACCTAAATCAGCAGCTCCAGTTAATTCTACATTGTCTCCACCAACTATAATATTACCAGCATCACTTGCACTGCCCTCAAGTACTAAATCGGCTTTCTCAATGTAAATTGACCCAGAAAATTCTTGATCTCCACCAAAGTGAAAAACTTCTTCGCCTTTATATAGAAACAACAAAGATTCTTCTGATCCACCTGCATTAAATTCAGAATCACCATTAAATTCAAATGTATCATTAATTACAAAAATTAATTTGCCTTCGCCCTCTAAAGTAATTTTACCTGTTCCTCCAGAGTCAAAGTGATCAACAACAATAGTTATCACGTCACCTTCATTTCCGGTATCTATAACAACAGATTTTTCAACTGTGAAATTATGATAGTAGGCATCTTCAGTTATTGGCTCTGTTAGTGGAGGCCACCATGGAGCAATAAAATCACCTTTGTCAGGATAAGAACTACCTTGAATATCTGGAAATACTGGTAATGGGAAATTATAGGGGTAGCCAGCATATGTAGTAGTTACACCTTCAACGTGAGCCGTTCCTTCGGTTATAACATCACCGTTTGTAACAATGTTACCAATAATTCTTGAAGAGCCAGTTAAAGTAATGTCTCCAAAAGCATAAAGTGTGTTGTCATCGTCCAATCCAAGTTGAGGTGGAAACCATCCAGGATCTTCAGGATCTTCTCCAGGATCAGGTTCTTCCGCTGGATTCAACTCACCAACGGGCATATAAAAATCTGTTTTTGTAGTAGCAAACACGGTTTGAACTGAAGATCTGAACGCTGGTACTGTAGCAACAATAATTAATGCAAAAGCACCAATAATTAAACCATATTCAACAAGAGTCTGTCCGTTTGAATTCTTTAAAAAGTTATTCATTTTTTATTCCTTATAACTCTCCTCGTATATATTGTACTCTTTTTATAAAATACTAAAATCTTTTTAAGTTATTTTTCCAATTTTTTTATTTAATTTAAAAGAACTTATTGAAAACATAATTAACCCTATCCAGATAACACAAAACGAAAGCAAATGCATAGAAGTAAATTTTTCTCTAAAAACAAAAATCCCAATCAACAAAGAAATTGTTGGTGCCAAATACTGAAGAATACCCATCCAAAAAAGTGGCAACTTGCTAGCTCCATTGTTAAACAATAACAAAGGTAGTGCAGTAACTATACCAGTCGCAACTAGTAAAAGATTAATTTTTGACATTGAAAAAGTGAATGTTCCAATATTTGTATTTAAACATAAATACAAAACACTAAATACACTTGCAATAATCATTTCAATGGTTAACGAGGTAATGGGTTTAATTTTCAATTGCTTTTTTACCAAACCATAGAATCCAAAACTAAAAGCCAAAGTAAATGATATCCAAGGCAAAATATGAACAGTACTTACTAACAAAACTACGCCAAAAACTACAATGCTAAATGCAATCCATTGAGGTTTTTTAAGTGATTCTTTTAAAATAATTACACCCAATAAAACACTTACAATAGGATTTATATAGTAACCAAGGCTTGTGTCAACAATATGACCATTGTTTACAGCCCATATGAACGTAAACCAGTTAATAAGTAACAATGTTGCAGCAAATACCAAACCAATCCATTTTTTTGGAGTGAATTGTTTAATTTCGTTTTTAAAAGCAGAAACTTTCCTTGTTAGTAGAAGTATTAAAAACAGGAAAGGAATAGACCATAAGATTCTATGAGCTAATATTTCCATACTTGGGACTTGTTCTAAAAGTTTCCAGAATAATGGTGTTGTTCCCCACAATAAATAAGAAGACACTGCATAAAACATACCCTGAATTGATAATTCTTTTTTCATGTGGACATTGTACAAGATAATTTTTCTATTTGCTACAACGTTAAATTACAAATGGCGACTAACTTACTTGTTTATACTCAATCGGTATTTCTATATGGAATGTACTACCAACGCCCAATTTAGAATCAACCCAAATTCTTCCACCATGAAGATCTATAATTTCCTTTGAAATAGAAAGCCCTAACCCACTACTTTTAGGTCTTTTAACTGATGAAGAAGAGTTAATTTTAGTAAATGTTGAAAACAGCTTTCCAATATCTTCTGGCTTAATTCCAATTCCAGTATCTTCAACGTCAAGAATGATTGAATTGTTTTCACTATTGAAACTGTTTTTCACTACAATGCTACCTTTATCGGTATACTTTATTGCATTACTCACAATGTTAATCAATAGTCTTCTTATCTGCTCTCTATCTACGTTTAGTAGTGGTATATTATGTTCAATTTGCGAGCTAAGAGTTAAACCTCTTTCTTCTGCTAATGAATTTAATGTGTCTATCGCTTCATCAATTACTATTGATATATCTGTTGCTTCAATGTTCAGTTCGTAAGTTTCGTTTCTTATTCTTTGGTAGTCAAGCACATCATTTACAAATTTTGTTAGTCTATCTGCATTTCTTAAGCTAATGTCTAAAATATTTTTTTGTTCATCACTTAGATTTCCAAAAGAAGTGTTAGAAAGCAGTATAAGTCCGTTATGTATAGACGTTAGTGGCGTTCTAAGTTCATGAGATACCATATTTACAAAATGATCCTTTATCTCCTCAGTCTGTTTTTTTTCGGTAATGTCTACAAAGTTATTTGCAAATTGACCTTTTTTTGGACAAGTAGTAGTAACGCGATAGTGTTTATGATTTCTTTCGTTAAACGTTTCAAACACTTCTGCTTTACCTGTATTAGCAACACTGATAAATGTATTGAAGTGCTTTTTCTGTTCGACACTATCAGCAAAAACATTAGATGCTAGCTTGTTGACTATCTCATTTTCTGGAACCCCAACCATCTTTGCATAAGCTGGATTAACACTAATAATTCTATAGTCTTTGGCGACTGTGTCTTTAAAAATCATTTCATTCAAACTAATCCCAGAAACCATGTTGTTGAAAAGTTTCACATATTCTTCTTTGCTTTTTCTAAGTTCTGCACTTGTATTCTCTAGTTCTTTTGTTTTTTCTCTTACCATTGAAGTTAATCGAATTTTTTCATTTTTTTCCATGTCATTGGCAATTTTTATTTTTACCATTGTTTTGATTTGTGCTGTCAATTCGATTTCATCTAGAGGTTTTGTTAAAAAGCCATCCGCTCCCACATCTAAAGCAACAAATCTATTTTTTCTGTTTGCCTTGAGAGCTGTTAAAAATATTACAGGAATATTACATAGATCAGGATCATTCTTCATAAGTTCGCATGTTTCAAAACCTGTTAACCCTGGCATCAAAATATCCAACAAAATAACATCTGGTCTCATTTCACGAGCTTTTTCTATTCCTTCTAATCCACTGAGTGCAGTCTCTAATTCCGCTTCTGGAAATACATCATCAACGATAGCTTCAATCGTAAACAAATTGTCAGCGTTATCGTCTATGGCAACAATTTTCATTTTATTCTTTTCCATCATACACTTCGCTTCTAATCATGCCATTAACAACCGCTAATAGTTGTTTTTTACTAACATCACCTTTTTGAATAAGTTGAAAAATATCACTGTTGTTTAAAAAATCAAGTTCCTTTTTTGTAATGTACTTTGCTGTTAAAACCAATACAGGAAGATGAAGTGTTTTTTCATCAGTTCTTAGAGTTTTCAATACTTGGAACCCATCAATATGTGGCATCATTAAATCTAGTATAATAGCATCTGGTTTTGTTTTATTTACTTTCTCTAATGCTTCTACTCCATCTCTCGCAACAATAATTTTGTAGTTTTCTTCTTCCAATATATCAGTTAACTGAATAATTGCTGGCTCACTATCGTCAACAATTAAAACTGTTTTCTCTTTTTTATCCAAAGAATTGGTAACACTTTTTGAATCATCATTTTTATTAGTTAATGTTCTATACTTTTCTTCGTCGTTTTGGACAACTTTTTCTTTATACAGTGGAAGCTTCATGGTAAATTCTGATCCTTTACCAATTGTGCTTTTAACAAAAATGTCGCCATTAAGTAAAACTGCATATTTTTTAGCTATTGCTAATCCTAGTCCTGTTCCTTCAAATTTTTTCGTAATACTATCATCTATTTGGCGAAACTCGTCAAAAATGTACTTCATTTGTCTTGTTTCAATTCCAATACCAGTATCGGAAACAGTTACATTAACAAAGTCATTTTTAATGTATGCAGCAATATTTACTTGACCTTTTTCTGTAAATTTAACAGCATTACCAATAAGATTTTGCAAAATATGTTGGCATTTTTTCATGTCGCTTGTAATATGCTGCAAACCATCTGGTATTGAATTTTTAAGTAAAACATTTTTTTCTTGAGCCTGAGGTAGTATCATTTCAACGGTATCATCTACTAAGTTCTTCACTGAAAAAGTTGAATACATAATTTCTTCTTTCCCAGATTCAATTCTTGATATGTTTAAAATATCATTAATTAAAGTTAGCAAATGCTGACCATTTCTTTGTATAACCTTCATGTACTCCAATTCCTTATTGGGAACAATATCTTTCATTTTTCTTATAAGAATACTAGAAAGAGATATTACAGAATTTAAAGGAGTACGTAACTCATGGCTCATATTAGATAAAAAGCTACTTTTTAGTCTATTAGCAGAAATAAGTTCTTTTTGCTGCGTAGCTAGCTCAATGCTCTGTTTGTTTTGTTCTAAAGTCTGAATTTTCAATTCTTCTTTTTGAATTTTCAATTCTTCATTTTGTAATGAAACTTCCCCTGAGATACGATTAATTTTTTCAAAAGAAACAACATTGTTAATCCTTGCATTTATTATACTCTTGCTGTCTTCAATTAATCTAATAACTGTGCTTGAATACTTATGAATATTAGCTAAAGAAACAATCGCAATCAGCTTATCCTTTGAAAAAGCTGGAATTACAATCATCTCCTTTGGTCTAATTTTCCCATTCATCGAATTTAAATGCATGAATAAGTCTTCTGGTATATCTTCTATATATTGAACCTTTTTAGTTAACACTGCAAGACCAAACGTACCATCAGCTTCTTCTGCTGAAACATTATTACAATCTTCTTTTGTTAATCCAATTGATTTAACACAGATGTATTCGTTTTTTGCATCGTTCAGTAGGTGTATACTACCCATTTGAGATTTTGTTTTTTGCATAAGAATATTAAGCAAATCTAATGCAAAAGTCTCAACATTTTCATTTTTCAATATCTCATCTGTAATATTTCTTACATTTTCTCTGTTTATTAGTTCTGATTGAATTCTCGCTGCTAGCTCATTGAACGCAGTAGAAAGCAAACCAAACTCATTAGTTGATGAATAGCTACAACGCGTATTATACTTTCCTTTTTTAAAATTATTTGTTGCATCAGTAATCGCATCCAGCGGTACTTGTGTTGATTTCCATAAATAATGAAATGTCCAAAAGACAAGTGCGAGAAAAAGTAACAGCAGTAAAATAAAATTCACAAATATTCTGTTTTTTTCAGTCTTTGCTGTATTGTAGAATGAATCACCCTTTTTAGTAGCATGCTCACTGATTTTGTTAATTGATTGTCTTAATCTATCTACATTACAGTTATCTATACTAGTTTTCTTTTTATTAACTAATTCTTCAGTCAAATTGCCATAAAGTATAAAATCAATCTCAGCATCTCTCTTTTCATTCCAATCAGAAAAATTTTCTACTGCTCTGTCTACAAGCTCTTCGGAACCAAGAAAGCTCGTTTTTACTATATCAAATTGATTAAAAACCTTTTCCTCACTACTTTTAATACGCCGTCTAGCTTCTTCTTTTTCTACTTCTTTTTCTCTTAAAACTAATCTTTGAAAATCTGTTTGGATTAAAATGATCTCATTTTGAATAGTACCCAAGGCTCTACTCATTATTAAAGGGTGTGTATACATATCGCTAGTTTGATTCCATAACAAATGAACGCCTCTTAGTTTTACAAATCCACTCAAAAGAACAATCAATATAATGAAGACCATACAAATATTTATTCGTGCAGCTATTGAAAAATATTTTTTTTTCATTTCATACTCTCCTTAGCGAAAACTAACGATGAACTATCGATACTCCTCATTTGGTAATTATCTAGAAGAATTTTTTTTTCAGCTTCACCTATCACCAAAACACCTTTATCTGAAAGTGATTTTACAGCTTTTGCTAAAATTATTTTTTGATACTCAGGTGTATAATAAAACAACACGTTACAACAAAATACTAAATCAAAGTCGCTATAAATACTCTCTGGTGAACATGTAGCCCTCCGGTTGAGCAAATCAAATTGAGAAAAAGAAACAAACCTTTTACATGCTGTAGATATAGTGTATCTACCGTTTTTCTCAGTAAAATTCTTCTGCACTCTACTAAGGTTAGTGTACATTAATTCATCCGAATTGTACACTCCTTTTTCAGCTTTTTTTAACTGATCTATAGACATGTCAGTAGCAAATATTCTATAAGAAATATTGTTTTCGCATTTACTTACATGCTCATCAAGTAACATAGCAACGGAATATGGTTCTTGTCCTGCAGAACAAGCCATTGACCATACTCTGATTTCAGAATTTTTTGAACTGATCGCTTTTTTAATCAGTTTTGGGATAACATTATTATCCAATAAGCAATATGTTATTTGATCTCTAAAAAACAGACTGTGGGTGTTTCTTAAAGCCTTGAGTAACAGAAGCCCTTCTTGATAGCTTTGCTCAATGTATCTACAATATTCGCTTATAGTATGTGAATTAACATCTTCCATTCTTGTGTTAACTATATTCTTTAAAAACACTGTTCTGTACATGGATATGTCTTCGAAGTAAACCTTTAGAATCATTTCAACAACTTGTTTGTAATCTAGTAACATATTTTTGTTACAATTGGATACTCATCTTGAAATTGACTCTCTTCTTCAACAACACTATTCCATTTGTTCCGTATTGGTTTCTGGTGTTCTTTTCTCTCAATAAAAATCACTTCTTATTAGATTTCATTAAAGCCAAAGAATACCAAACTCCAACACTAATATCGTCCCCTAAAGACATTCTTTGACTTAGAAACTGCTGCATTATTTTTTTTTCTACTAGGATTACTTCAATTTCTTCTGATGACTCAAGTTTAGGTTTCGGATTAAGATTTTCTTTAGCTTTTTCGTTAATATCAATTTCTATAACATGCATGAAATCAGAAAACAAACCAGCATTACTACATAGTTTTGGGCTAATTCTGTTTACCGTACCGGTATAACCTGTTTCTTCTTTAAGCTCTCTTAGTGCCTCTTTTTTTATATCGTTACTTTCAGACAATCCAGCTGGAAATGCAATTACATAGTTTTCTATAGCTGGTCTATATTGACGAATCAAAACCACTCTTTTGGAATCTTTCATTTGTGCGATCATAGTCATTGATATTGGATTTTTTACTCTTGTGACAACTTCCCATTTAGACTCATCGCCGTTTTCACATTCAAAAGTTTTTTCCAATACCCCAATCCATTTTCCCTTATAAGCGAACTTTTCGTCAATTTTTTTCATATTTCCTCCTAGGAAACTGAAACAGCAATTTTTTTAGAGCACTATAAACAGCTTATTTTAACATAATACAAAAAAAATGAAATAATTAAATAAGATCGTTGGGTACTTCCTTCTTTTCATTTGTTCGGTATAATTCTTGTATGTTTATATGCCTAATAACAATAAAAAAGATAACCATACGCAGGTTAAAGAAATTTTAGGATGTAGTTTGGAAATAACGTTTTGAATCATTTGGCACTCACCGAAAGAGAAATACAATTTGCTAAAATTGCCTGCATTACAGGCAACCCAAATAGGATTGAAGCTCTTACTAACGACAGTAAGGTCAATGCTGTTATTCTTCAAAGAGAGCGTGAGTTTACTATTGCCCTTGCACATATCAACAATATACCAGTTTTACTAGCATCACACGGTATAGGTGGGTCATCTACAGAAATATTAGTAGAAGAATTGTCACAGCTTGGAATAACTACCATATTAAGGATTGGAACTTCTGGAGCAATACAACCAAAAATCCACCAAGGTGAAGTTGTTATATCTCAAGCATCAGTTCGCCTAGATGGAGTTACTCCATTTTATGCTCCAATAGAATATCCAGCAATTTCAAGTTCTAAATGGGTTGATTGTTTAGAAAAAGCATCAAAACATGTAGATATACCTTATCATACTGGAATTACTGCATCTACCGCATCATTTTATCCTGGCCAAGAAAGGTACGACACCAAAACAAAATACATAATACCCAAATGGCGCGGAGCAATGAAACAATGGGAAATGCTAAATGTGTTAAATTACGAAATGGAATCGTCAACACTTTTCATTCTTGGTTCTTTACTTGGTTTAGAAGTTGGTTGCATTACATCTATTGTTGCCGAAAGATCATCAAAAGAAGATATTATAGAAGCAAATTTCGATCCGTTCTCGCTATCGTGGAAAATTGGGTGGAAAGCAATTGAATTTTGGATTAATGAATACATTTTAAAGGATAACCAATGAAGCATAGTAACAAACTACTAACAACATTAGTTTTAGCCGTAATGACTGTTAATTGTTTTTCTTGCACTGCAAAAAAATTAGGTTCTCAAAATAAAAATGAAGAATTTGTTATAAAACGCAACAACTCACAACAAACTTGCGATTTAGTTTGTTTTAATACTGGTCGTTCAAAAGCTATATTAAATGGTGATTGTGTATATTACAGAAAAAAAATCACAGAAAAAAATAAAAAAACAAACTCTCTGTATAGTTCAAACAATTTATTCAAAAGAAATGTTAATGAATCGAATGAAGTGCTATTAATGACACACATTAATCCATTCAAAATTACTATTCATGAAGACACAATATACTGCATAGATGACTCTTTTGGAGATTGTAGTTATGGTACATTGCTTAAAATTAGCTCAGATGGGTCAAATTACAGATCTCTTTCAAGAGAAAAGGTTTTAGACTTTGTAATCCACAAAGGCTGGATTTATTATATTGATCCTTTTAAAAACAACTGCAAGAAGATCAAACTTAATGGATCAGAAAAAACACTTCTCATTGCACATAAAAACATTAAGTCATTGCTTTTTTACAATGATACCATGTATTTGCTTATTTCAAGGAAAGATACCCAATTCCCAGAAAAACCATACGACTTATACTCATTTTCTGAAGAAGACAAAACTTTAACATTAGAAAAAAGTTCAATAAACGACATAAAACTTTACAAAAATCATGCATATTACATAAACTCAAATGACAGCTTAATTTACAGATACAACATCGAAACTTTAATCACAGAGAAGTTATCAAACAAAACAGCAAATTATATGAAGATAGAAGACAACTACATTTATTTTCAAACAGAAAAATGCCGTGTACCAGAAAAATATGCATTTTGTAGAATGAAGCTAGATGGATCAAATCAAAAAGAAATATACGATTGCAAAAAGACATCATTAATGTATTTATACAAAGATAATTTATACTTTGTTAAAGAGAATAACTTACTAGAAATTAATCCTGATGGAAATAAAACTGTACTAAGAAAAATTCCAATGGGTATTTCTATACAAAGCATTTCCTCTGGAGTTTTATTTTATCTTTATACAAAAAAAGATGCAAAAAACCATTTAAGCTCCCTTGGATTCTGCAACCTTAACGACTAAATAAAAAACCGTTATGCCTAACCAATAGACATAACGGTTTAAAAAAACCTTAGTTTTTTTCAGGCTAAATTAACCTTCAGCTTTTGGATCTGGACCATAATCGTTTTCGCCCTGATTGCTGTCCATAAACATCCATACAAGCACAATTATCCATCCAACTATAGGAATAAGACTAATCAAAATTAACCAACCATTACGGTTTGTATCGTGTAGCCTTCTTACTGTTACGGCAAGGGATGGAAGTAGAATAGCGAAAGAAAAGATCAAAGATATCACAGATCCTGCAGTCATACCAGCAGACATGCCACCATTTGCAGCTCCAGCAATACCACCAGTTGTAATTCCTGTAATAATTCCTGAAATTAACCCGTTGATAAGAGTAAATGTCCAGTATTCTTTTCTTCGAGCTCTTCCAGAAAAATCAACATACTTTTTCCAAGGTTTTAAATACCATTCCATAAAATACATCCTTTCTTAAATAAATAAACGATTTCTTTCACGTGCTTACGCATTACTTAATGCATACTAACAATATACATTTTCATAAGTAGATCGTCAAAGTATTTATACTATTTATGCTACTATTACTTAACAAGCATGCATTTATTTTTAATAGAAATTTAGCAATACCATATACAACTTTAGCAAAGGTAACAATGAAAGCATTATTCTTTAAATAGTTCTTGTAAGTTATCATGTATTAAAGTAACCTATTATTTAGTTTGTTCAGCTTTCTAAATAGTTTTCAAAAATCTCAAGCTAGGAGACAAATATGTTCAAAAATGGCAAAAAAAGAAACAACTATATGTTGGTAAAAAAAATATTTCGGATATCTTTCGTCTCCTTTGTAAGTGGTTTAATTTTCCTATTACCTATTTTTGAAATTTACTCCTATGATAAGGCACCAAGTGATCCAAAAGAAACCATAATCAAGAAAGTTCTAAGAGATTCTGGTGCTGCTTTTGGTTATGATAGTAACTATTTCTTTGTATCCACATTAAATGACGGAAGTACAAAGAACGTTTATCCAAAAGTTTGGGGTCCTAGACAAATGTTTCACATGGATGGAGATAGTTGGGTAAATACACCAGGAGCAGGCTATGGTTTTGATGTTGTTGTGCCACAAAGCGGCAATGGTAACACCTGGGGGCAAGAAGAAACACTTTTTAAAATAATGGCTTATCCTACAGAAGAAATATCGAAACAATTTATGAACGAATCCTTGGCTATTATGGATCCTAAATATACTAAGGTTACAGATTTCCATGGAATAAAAGCACTTAAAACATTCGAAATACTTGAGTGGAGAATGGGTCGCTTTTTGTTATTAGCAAAACCTATTAAACACAAACAAACCATATCGGCAGAAGAAGTTGCCGAAAAGCTTTACTCTAATGTTATTAAGTCTGGCCTAGTTAATGCAGAAGGCTACCAAAATAATTCGGAAGAAGTAATAGCAGAAGAATTAATAAAGCCTAAACTGGTTGTTGATGCAAAACCAGTGTTCTTTAGTAAGATTAACGATACAGTATCAATAAATACTATACTTACAGGTGAAGATGGCACCGGGAAGCCTGGTGAAACAGTTATCCTTACTAACATAGATACAGGAATTATTGTTGGAGAGAATACCACCAATAGCAATGGCAAAGCTAGTTTTAAAATAAAACATACAAATGTTGACATCGAGAAATATCATTTCAAAGTTCAAGCAATGGACCTTACAAATGAAATAACAGTACCGGTTATTGAATTAGGAATTCACCTTGAAATCAATCCTGTTACCGGCGAATCATTCAAAGGTATAGTTTCAGATGGGAAAAGCACTGTTGATATAATGATTAACCTTGACAAATCCTTAGCAAATGGAGAACTCCACATTTCAAAACCACCTATAGGAAAGGTGGAAGGAAAACCAGTAAAGTTTCGAGGTAAAATACAATTAACAGATGGTAAAGCTGTAATTCAATATATTGCACCATCTTACGTAAAAAACGATGCCATTGATTTGTTTAACGAAAACATCTCGAATGGAGCTTCTGTTGTTCCAATACTTTTCACATACACAGCAGAAGACAAAACAAAAAAAGAGTTTAACCTAGAAATAAACGTATACCGTACTCCTATCATGCTTGTACATGGATTCACAGGTGACAAAACTACATGGAGTAAACTTTCAGAATATTTAAAGCAACAGAAATTTGATACACATATTGGCGAATACTATGCCCTTGACAATTCTATTCAAGCTCAAGCTAGAATGCTCAAGCAAAACATTCAAGACAAAATTTCTGTTTATGCACAACATGATATAAAAATGTCCAAAGCAGATATAGTCGCTCATAGTATGGGTGGTTTAATATCTAGATTCTATGTAAATAATTCTTCCTACTACAAAAACGATGTAAGAAAAATAATAATGGTTGGAACACCAAACCATGGTTGTAGTTGGGTAGATCTACAAATTGGTATAGTCCAGAGTTATCTTGGCAACAAGCATAAAATTGCTGCAGATCAACTATCTGGAACTGGTAGTTTTATCAAAAACCTCAATAGAGGCGAGAAGTTTGGACAACCCTTAAAATCAGGTGTTGAGTATGGAAATATCTATAGCTTCTCTACTCTACCTGGATTCTTTAGCGGAGATGTGGTTGTAGCATCAGCATCTGCTTATTTAAATGGCGTATCTAACTATATGTTGCTAGACCACGTGCATGCAAGTACATTTGATTATTTAGGTCCAGCAATCACAAACAGCCAAAAAGTTTTTTCAAAGGTAGATTATTGGCTTACACATCCAATAAATAGAACAATGCTCAAGAATATGAGCATACATCTAAGTAGAGGAACTGGAGAAGTATACGTAAAAAGACTAAACGATATTACCAACAAAGGCATTCCAGAAACTTCAGTTGATACGGCAGTTCAACCAATAAAACATGTTTCTATTGCACCAATGGACTATGTTGGCACTCATAATGGCAAGGCAATGATTAGCATGTACATTAACAATATTCCATGGGGATACATTCAGCTAGATGCCAATACACAACTGAAACTTGGTTACATATCGCCTAGATTAATTGAAGTAAAATTAATTGAAGGCAGTGCAAGATTTATTACATTCAGTAGAATAGGTAATGGTCATCATAGCGTTACAATTAAAGAAAGTAATGGAGAATGGCAGAACATTACTGGCATTGACACAGACTTCGTTGCTTCTGTCAATCTTAGGCAAAGAGTACATTCTATTAAAGGTAATTTAATATATCTAAAAGAAACAATTAATAATGAAATAAAAGATTTCTCCATTTCAAACAACCAAAGCATCACAGTAAGTAACACAGGAGATATTGGTATAACTGACGCAAACGCAGAGGGCACATCAACAGTTAAAAATAACTGGTGGAAAAATGATTTCTATAAATTACCTTTTGGTGGGTGGACAACTTCATACCTCATTAGATTAAAAGATACTCTAGTTAGTCAATATACAGAACTTAAAAATAGCATTGATGACAATTCATGGAAGGATTTTGAAACTGAAGATATAGCTGGTTTCAAATTTCTTGGTGTAACACTAGCATTTTGTTTTCTTCTGCTTCTAATTCTACTAATATCCATAATATCAGGCAAGTGGAAAGCCCTTTTGTTAATACCAACATTGCCAATACTATTTATTGTTT
>JAGLCW010000062.1 GCA_023146045.1 Caldisericia bacterium | reverse complement strand
GTTAAAATACTTTTGTGAGCAATGTGGAACGATACGCTTTGATTACCGTAAGGTAACTCAACCTTCATTATTCTTTTGAAGACCTTCCCAGTGGAAGACACAAAATAAACTCAGCCCCTTTCCCATAAATGGATTTCACTTCCAATTCACCACCGTGAAGCCGTGTAATAAGTTTTGCAACTGAAAGCCCAAGTCCTGTCCCGCTAAATTGACTCATATCTTCATCTAGAGAGATTAGTTGGAATGGTTCAAAGATCCTCTTTGTATCTTTTTTGCGAATCCCAATTCCTGTATCTTTAACAGACAGACAAGCTTTTCTGTTTTCTTCAAAACAATCAATTTTTATAGAACCCTTTTTTGTAAATTTTATAGCATTTGTTAACAAGCTTAATATTAAATCCAACACACTGTCATGATCAAATTGACAGTCTTGAATGTTATTCTTATCATCAAACACCATTTCAATATCTTTATTTTCAGCATCTAACCTAACAAATGTTATCGCCTCTTTTACTACTTGCTTAAGGTTGTTATTCTTAAATTCCATTGAGTAAGTCCCAGCAGAAAGCGTAACAAACCTAACAGTATCGTCTATGAGCGAATTCATCTTCTTAATATTATTCGAAGCCAAAAGACACAATTCGGTTTGTTCTGAATTAATCTTCCCGAATGTTTCTTTTTGGATTAAATCTACTGATCCTTTTATGCTTGTAAGAAGACTCTTAACATGATAAGACAACGAAACAACTATATTATCATCGTGTTCTTTTTCTTTTGCTCTAAAAACTGTGAAGTAAATTGTCTTTATCAATTCACTGCTATTCATGTTGCCCTTCACAATTAAATCAATAGCACCATTTTCAATAAACTGTTTGTATTTTTTAGAATCGTATTTGTCTGTTAATACTACAATTGGTAATTTAGTATTTTTAACATAAAAATCTGAAAGAATTTTTACGCTTAAAGCATTATTGTATTCCAAATCTAAAAGCACAAGATCAAATTTTTTCGTCTCTGCCAAACGTATCCCATCTTCTACCCTTGAAGCCCAAGATATTTCCATGTCAATGTCGCCAGCATTTTGAAGCAATCCTTCAATTAGTCTGGCACTACCTGCATTAGTCTCAATTAAAAGAATAAAAATTGTAGAAATATTGTTATCGTTTATCACCATAGAATCCTTTTTACCTTTTTATATCATGATTTGGTATAATTAGCAATGAGATTAATTTTTTTTTATTATATCTGGAGTTGCTTATGGCTAGAAAACTAGATAGATCAATAAGTCTTTTTTCTGCAGTTAACATTGGTATAGGGACAATGCTTGGTTCCGCAATATTTGTTCTAGTGGGAACCAGTATGGATTTTGCCGGTCCATCATCATTTATAGCTGTTGGACTAGCTGGCTTAGCAGCAATATTCACAGCCTTTTCATTTGCTGAACTTGTCACCGTTATTCCAACTGCTGGTGGCGGATATGCTTACGTAAGAGAAGCTAGTCGTAATGGAGTAATCGGATTTATTAGTGGATGGGCATTTTGGCTAGGATATGCAATGTCTTGCGGATTATTCGCCATAGGGTTTGGAATATTCGTAATGTACTTACTAAATTTTGTAGGTGTTTCGTTCCCACCAATTATTGCCTCTTATCTTCTAATTTTAGCTTTTGTGCTTCTTAACATTAAGGGATCGAAAAATTCAACAAAACTCCAAAATTGGATTACCGGAATACTAATTGCAATTTTGCTTGTTTATATTTCAATTGGTATTTTCCATATTAATCCAGAAAACTTTAAACCTTTAGCTCCTTTCGGTTTTAGGGGAACTTTTAAAGCATTAAGTATTCTGTATATCACATACATAGGTTATGGTCTTATTACAACAATGAGTGAGGAAGTTCAAAATCCAGAAGTAAATATTCCGAAATCTATATTCATCTCCACGATCATCGTAACAATAATAAAAATACTGGTATTCTTTATAGCTGCTGGAATTATGTCATGGGAATTGCTTTCTTCTGCTAACACAGGTACTCCAATGATTGACACTGCAATATCGATAGCAGGGCCAATAGGTGGAGTAATCTTTGCGTTTGCTGGACTTTTAGCAACTACGTCCAGTATTAATACTTCGATTCTTGCATCTTCGCGTACATCTTATGCTCTAAGCAAAGATAGAAAGTTTCCAAGTGCTTTTTGTACAATAAACAGCATAACAAAAACTCCGGTTATTAGTATATTAATGGCAGGAATCATTGCTGTAATTTCAACTTCACTTCAAAATATTGAAAAAATTTCAACTATCACTGCACTTTTTTCACTTATTGGATATAGTTTTGTGAATATTGCAGTTATCATGATAAGAAAACAAAACCCAGATGCAAAAAGAGCATTTAAAGTGCCCTTATTCCCATTATTCCCTATAGTTGGAGTACTAATCAATTGTGTTTTGATTTTTCAATTGATTTCCTCAGACATATCTTCCACATTAATTGCCTTAAGTATATTGGTTTTAGGGACGGTTTATTACTACATAATTTACCCTAAGATGCAAAACTTACCAAAGGGCTTTAGCCCAGCAATTATGCCAACCATCACACCAAATACAGTTCACTTAAGTGATGATCAATATAAGATTTTAACCCCGTTAGGAAATCCAAAAACTGCAGATTCTCTTTTAAATCTATCATTTATTCTTGCGAAAGGCAGTCCAAATGGGGTTGTAGTACCAATTCACGTTGTTGAAGTGCCTGATTCAATTCCAATAAATTCAAATTTTACTGAGTTTAAATCAGCTTTATCTAATTTCAAACTTCTAAGTACAAAAATAAATCAAGTGTCGAAGCACTTTAATGCCGAAACTGATCCGATACTAATTTATTCTAGAAAAAGAAGCGACGCAATTTTACATTTTGCTTATGAGAAAAAAATCGACTTGGCTTTAATCGGTTGGCATAAATCAGGTCTAGCATACAACATGTTGTATGGGATGGTCCCAATAATATTAAAAAGCTCAATTCCAACAGTTGGTATATATAAGTTCTACAATGAGAATACAAATAAAATTAAAAAAATTCTGTTCCCTTACACTGGCGGAATTTATTGTAAATCTGCAGCAACGATAATAAAGCGTATTGCGTCTTACAACAACTCGTTTGTTACATTATTAAATATTGTTGACAAAGAAACATCCTTAGAAGAAAGATTAGAACTACAACAAGTATTCCTATCTTCTCTTGAAGCATTAGATGTTAAAGGTGAGATTAAAACTGTTGAAGTTTCAAATCTTAAAGATTCTGCAATAACTATTATTAAAGAATCGGTCGAGCACGACCTACTAATTTTAGGTATGGAGGCAAGATGGGATGCAAAAAATACTGTTTCTGGTTTTTCTACAGACACAGTAACAGAGCATGCAAAGTGCAACGTTTTATTGATAAGAGACAGTTCAACTGTTATGCATTCAAGTTTTTTTAGAAAATTAATCGATAGCATTAATAGAGTTTAATTTAATCATTACAAGGAGTTAGAATGAAAACTACAGGCGCAGAAAATATCGTATGGAATCTATCTGGTTTATACAAAAATCTTCAAGATCCTTCAATCAATGAAGATATTGAATCGGTTGAAAAAGAAGTTAAAAAAATACAAACTTCTTATCGAAATCGAATAAAAAACAATAAAATATCTGCAAAAGAGCTAAAAGACCTTTTTGAAACCATGGAAAAAAGTATTGGACTTCTATACAACATTGGTTCATTTTCACATTTAGTTCTATGCACAGACAATTCAAACGAAGAAGCAAAAAGCTTTTCTATGAAATTTGATGAGATTTCAACAAACATCTCAAATCAGCTAATATTTATTGGGATAGAACTCAAAGATTTAGATCAAAAAGCATTTAATGCATTTGTTAATGACCCAGAATTAGCAAAATACAAGCATTACCTTCTACACAATCGTGCAGAAAGTTCTCACTTACTTTCAGAAGCAGAAGAAGCGATTATGGCTATGAAGAACAATACAGGAAGGTCCGCATTGCAAAGGCTATATTCAGAACTAGCTAGCAGCTTTAAGTATGAGATAACTATTGATGGAGAAAAAAAAATACTTAATGGAAGTGAGATTGGTTCTCTTAGAATGAGTCCAGACAACAAGATTAGGCATGAAGCAGCTAAAGTAAGAATGGAAAAATTCGAAGACAATTCGTTAGTAATTGGCAATGTTTACAACTCGCTTTTGAAAGATAAACAAGTTACAGATAAAATAAGAAGTTACGAAAATGCATACGATGCTAAAAATCTGACAAATGAACTATCTTCAAGCACAGTGGACACTTTGAGCAAGGTTACATGCGATAATACTGGCTTAGTTCAAAGATACTACAAGCTGAAAGCTAAATTAATGAACACTAAAAAACTTTCACTTGACGACATTTATTGTCCATTAAAAAAAGTAGAGAAACAATATTCATGGGATCAAGCAAAGGATATAGTTTTAACATCATACAAAAGCTTTGATGAAGTTCCGTATAAAATGATTAAGCAGTTCTTTGACAACGATTGGATACATGCAAAACTTCTACCAAATAAAACTGGTGGTGCTTTTTGTATGTCCTCAACTCCTGGTGAACATCCGTATGTAATGATAAATTTCACAGGCAATAGAAGAGATATTGAAACTCTTGCACACGAACTAGGACATGGTTTTCATGGAATGATATCAGGAAATCAGACACTTTTTAACTATCATCCAATTATGCCAATGGCAGAAATTGCTTCTGTGTTTGGTGAAATGCTTGTTACTCAACATTTCTTAAATACCATGAAAAGTGATGAAGAAAAAATTTCTCTTCTTTGTTCAAAGCTTGAATCTGCATTTGCAACTACATTTAGACAAAATATGTTCCACAGATTTGAACTTAGAACGCACGATTTAATTAGAAGTCAGTCCATCCCGCTAGATACATTGAAGAAAATTTACACAGAAGAATTAGAAAAAATGTTTGGCGATTCAGTTATTATTCCTGAATATTTCAATATGGAATGGGCGATGGTCCATCATATTTTCCACTATCCGTTCTACGTTTATGCTTACAACTTTGCACAATTGGTTGTTCTAGCATTATATAAAGAGTATTTAAATACTGGTGAAGCTTTCAAGCCACTATACTTCGATATTCTTTCAAGCGGTTCATCTAAATCACCTACTGAAATTCTTTCTAAAGCAAATATTAATCTTGAAGATGCAAATTTCTGGCAACAGGGTTTCGACTTCATTAACGACACTTGGCTTAATCAATTGGAAGAACTAGCTAGATAGAAATTTTTAGCCCAATCTCATTAATGAAAAATTATAGTGAGATTGGGCTTCATTTATGAAAAACAAAAATATCATTTACTTCAATTTACCTGCTTATGGACACATATATCCAACTCTGGATAAAGTTAAAA
This sequence comes from Caldisericia bacterium, assembly GCA_023146045.1. Taxonomy (GTDB): domain Bacteria; phylum Caldisericota; class Caldisericia; order UBA6126; family UBA6126; genus JAGLCW01. The sequence continues at coordinate 4,505 of JAGLCW010000062.1, read as the reverse complement.
GTATTGTAGATAGTGGAAACACTGTTTATTACTTCTCTACTATTTCGTTTAAACCAATTATTGAGTTAACTGGAGCAGTTTTTATAGATCTAGCCGATTATTGGGAACCACAAATGAATCCAGAATTTAAAAATTCTGAACAAGTAATGTACAAAGCAAGTAAATACTACCTTCAAACCATTGGCTATTCAATGGAACTGAGCTATTTTCTTCTTTCAATATTCAAAAACAAAAAGTATATATGGAATCCAGATGTGATAATGCATGATAATTGTTGTCTTTGGGGGAAACTAATTGCAAAGTACTGGCAAGTAAAAGCAATATGTACATTTTCTACTATGGTTATTCCGTTATCTTATGTTAAAAAAATACCTTTTCTTTGGCTTCTGAGTGAGTTAAAAGGGCTTCCTGGTTTATTCAGATACTTTAGATATAAAATGAAACTGAACAAAGCGTTTCCAAAATTAACATTGTCTGTGAAAGACATGACAATTAACAAGGAAAAAGAAAACATAGTGTTTTTAAGCAAGTCATTTCAACCTAAAAATGACATAATAGACAAAACTTTTAATTTTCAAAAACGTACATTTTCTTCTAGGAGTAAAACAAACTTCAACTTTCCATCTGAACCTTTTATTTATATATCTCTTGGGACAATTCACTCCAAAAAAAACAATCTTTTAAGAAAAATTGTACTTGGTGTTTTACAGACAGAATTTTGTGCAGTTGTATCTACTGGTGAATCAAAAAATGTGATAAGTAATCCTGAACCTAAAAAAGTATTTTTCTATAGTTCTGTTCCTCAAATTGAAGTTTTAAAAAAGTGTTCTTTTTTTATACATCACGGTGGGATGAATAGCACAATTGAAGCAATAAGCTCAAATGTTCCCATGCTTATTATACCTCAAACACTTGAACAGCTTCTAGTTGGATACAGGGTTAAAGAGTTAAATAAAGGACTCTTAATTCCAACAAAAAACCCAAATCAATGCTATCTTAACAAAACAATACTAAGACTATTGAAAATTTAATCTGTAAGATTGAATTCAATTGGAAATTCGTAATCTCCACCTTGAGTTTTAATTGTAATAGTGCTTGAAAAATCACCAATAGGCAGCTCATCTATATCAAAAGTAACTAACAATTCATTGATTTGTTTTTTTATAATCTTTTTTGAAACATTTACTCTGGAATCGTTAGATTTCACTTTTCCTTTTAACGGTCCATCAACTGCATTTTTAAGTATCAGTGTGAATCCTTTTTCCAATTCTTCCCTAGTAATAGATTCTGGCTTAAACTCTTTTGGTTCAACAACTAGCTCTGGTTTAGCAAGAACTGTAAACTCAATTGTAAATTCTAGTGGTAGTCCTTCTGCAATTACATCTTCTTCTGCAACTATTTTTACAGGAATTGTAAAATCTCCTGGTTTTAACTCATCATTATGAAGAGTTACTTTAATCTTTTCAGTTTCGTGTGGTTCAATAATTATTTCTTGCTCAAATTCAATTGCTGGGTTATCTGATTCAATGTGAAATTTAGCGGTTCCTTCTCCGAAATTTGAAATTTCTACTCTACGGTTGTAGTCTTTCCCCATAGATATTTCTCCAAAATCTATAACTGGATCAACAATCAAAACTGCCTTTTTTGCGTCTGGAACAGGATTTCCAAAATCCAACCACACAGAAGCCATAATTCCTTTTTCGTTTTGCATCCAGATTAAACACCTTGTCATAGGGATAATCCACTCTTCTTTAATCTGAAATTCAAATCTACACTGACCATTTTCAAAAACTTCTTTGTCTTGCCCATCAATAACAATATTGCGAATCATTTTTTCGCCATTAGAACAATTATATTTAAAGTAATCTTGAACTATTGCAGCATAGACAATGGTTTTTTCATACGAATCACATTCAAATTTTGAGTCAATAATTATTTTGTCTTCAGTTTTTTCCATTTTTCCAGCAATATAAACATTTTCTGGAGCAGTCCAATTTTCAAGATACTCTTTAGTCGTTTCCTTGCAACCAGCACCCCATCCTAAGTGTACCATTTCTCCAGATATGTTTATTGTTGGAACTGCTTTAATTTGGTATTGGATACCTCTTCTTTTTGAAAAAGGAACCTGAAGATCATCAAAAACATGATATTTAAGCATGTTAAAAGATGGGTCTTGTTGGTTGTACAAAGAATCCAAATCTTTACTGGCATCAATACAAGGACCACACCATTCTGCAGTGAACATTTCTAGCACTGGTAGGTTACTTTGCTCAATCCATCCGTCGTTTGCCTCTTCTGCAAATGTCACACGATTTAATCCACAAAATGCAATCATCATAAAAACCAATAATACGCTTAAAATACGTTTCATGAAGTCCTCCAAAAACAAATGTCTTAATTAATTATAATACTCTAGACAGTTTTTTGGTTAAAAAATATTACAAAACTACAAATTATCACCCTATTTCACACAAAATTTTAAAATTCTTCATTAAAAACTATTTACTTGTATACTAATAAGCCGTTTTCATTTATTTTATTAAGGTGCACAATGAAGAAAAAAAACTTTGAAGTAATTAGCCTGGATATTTTTAGAACACTAGTAGATTTAGACAGTAGAGCGAGCATTATTTTTAAAAAAGTAATGGGAAAGAATGGAACAAAAAGCGAAATTAGAAAATTTTGGCTTGAAGTTGGTAGAGTATATAGAAAAGAATTGACCAAAGTACTAAAAAGTGGCAAATATGAAGGTTTTTATCCATTATTCCTAAAAGAAATGGTCCACTTTAAAAAAATGTACAACTTACCTTTAGATGTTGAAGAATATGCTGACATAATTATAGAAGAAGAAAATCTATCTCCTTTTTTCAAAGATGCCATTCCAATGATAGAATTGCTGATGCTAAAATACAAAGTATGCATAACTAGTGATACTGATCCTGAAATGATTACCAACATCCTTCCAAATATACCAGCTAAAAAACTATTCCTATCTTGCGATTTTAATACATACAAAGAAGATCCAAAAAATGGATTGTTTAAAGCTGTTGTAGATTTTTACAATATCGAACCATCAAAAATACTTCACATTGGAGATTCATATTCAGATATCATTGGGGCAAAAAGAGCTGGAATGCAAGCATGTTGGTTAAACAGATACAAACCACTATTAATGTGGAAACATAAAGATGTTAAACCAGACTTTACCATCAAAAACTTATATCAATTAAAAAGATTTTTGCTTATTTAATGAATGATTCAAAAACACAGAGTAAAAGAGAATTTTTACTTGGTGAACTACCTGTAAAAAAAGCACTATTAACTATTTCAATACCTGCAATCATTGGAATGGTAGTTAATGGTGTTTACAATTTAATTGACACAATTTTTATTGGTCAAACAATTGGAACAATGGGAATAGCTGGATTAGCTGTTTACATACCAATAATGTCGCTGATTATGGCAATATGTAGTTTATTTGGTATGGGTGCAGGCTCTTATTTTTCTAGAGCCTTTGGTAAAAAAAACTTTGAAGAAGTAAATCACACTACTGGTATGACAATTTCCTTAAGCCTAATTTTTGGAATTGGCTTTGGTGTTTTTGGATATTTCTTTACAGAACCAATATTAAAACTATTTGGAACAACGGACACAATCCTTCCATATGCAATACCTTATGCAAAAACAATGTTCATTGGAACTATATATTTCCCGTTTGTAGTGTCTATGAATAACATACTTAGAGCTGAAGGCAATGCCAAAGATGCTATGACGGCAATGCTAATTGGAACAATAGCAAATATTTTTCTAGATTGGATTTTTATAATTCAATTAGAAATGGGCTTACATGGTGCTGCCCTAGCAACTGATATAGGAAAAGGTTTTTCTGTACTATTCATGATTTGGTACTTCTTTTTTAGTGGCAGAACAATAGTAAAGTTAAAATGGAAACATTTGCTAATAAAAATGCACATATTGAAAGACATTGTATCCGTTGGAATGTCCAGTTTTGCGATGAATATGGCTGGTGCGGTTACTGTTTCACTTACAAATTTCCTTTTAGGTTCACTTTCTGGAGACGTTGCGATTGCATCTTACGGATTGATCTTCAGAATACTCATATTAGAAATAATGGTGCTTGTAGGCTTTGTTCAGGGATTACAGCCAATGATCGGTTACAATTACGGTGCAAACAAGCTAGATAGAGTACACGAATCTATAAAATACACCATACGTTGGACACTCACAGTTGGTTTAATCTTTATGGGATTGTGTGAAATATTCCCTTCAATTGTTATAAAAACTTTTTCGAGTGACCCTATATTAATTGAATCTACAATTACTCCACTTAGAATAATAATGTCTACAACGTTTTTAATTGGGATACAAATGACATATACAACCTTTTTTCAATCTATTGGTTATGCCAAAATTGCTTTTGTGCTTTCTATAATGAGGCAAGTATTGCTTTACATACCTCTACTACTACTTTTACCAATAGTATT
>JAGLCW010000061.1 GCA_023146045.1 Caldisericia bacterium | reverse complement strand
GAAGAAATTTTTTCATTTTAAAAAAGTTTGCTTTTGGTTTGTCCACTTTTATAACAACATCAATCATGTTATTTTTAAAGTCCACGCTGTATCTTGAAAATGGTGTCTGTATATTATCAATGAATTCTTTGATGTCTGGATTGTGGTAGAATTGTATATTAGTCTCTGTGATGGTCTTAACCTTACTAATTCTAAACATCATAAATTTGTATTTGTTGTCTACTTCACAGGCAACATAAAAGTTATCTTGCATAAATAAAATTTTGTAGGGTTTGACATTTTCATATTTTACGTTTTTATGATGCTGCTCATATTCAAGATCAATACAGACCTTATCATATATGTATTGTTTTAATGTTTTTAGTAGTTCATTATCTTTGTTTGGTGAATTATTTACTTGCATTTCTGTAGAAAAAAAAGATGAAAAATTACTGCCAGATGGTGCAATAATGAGAAGATCTGACTTACTTCGTGTAAAACCGGCATATACCATCTCTGGATCATCATTATGAAAGTCATCCTTATTTATCAGTAACATGACAGCTTTAGATTCAAATCCTTTGTAACTATGAACAGTTGAGAGTTTATATTTCCCACTATTTTGACGAAAATGAATTTTTTTGATTTTTCTTACATCCTTGACAGCATTAAATTTTTGAGTATTTTGGAATTCTTGCATCTCACGGCTTTCAAAAGTTGTAATTGTCTTGACAGCAAATTCATTTCTCATAATAAAGTCAAGCTCTTTAAGTGGCTTAATTCTTGATGATAAAATGATAGTATCATTTGGATGAATATGATACTGTTTCATTGTCTGAAAAATCTTTTCAGCGATCTGCTTCACATTCTCTTCTGAATAATCAGGATACTCTATATAGGTAAAAAGATTATCAGATTGAGATTGGAAATCTGTAAAATTTTCGTAATCATCCAGTTCATATTTACCTTCAAAAAAAGCTTTTTGGAACTTTTTGGAAAGATCTAATATCCTATTCCCCTCTCCTTGTTGTCGAATAGCTTGTTTTAAGTATTTCCATCTTCCGAATCCTTGTACGGTTTGAATTTTGTGTTCTTCATCTAGTT
>JAGLCW010000060.1 GCA_023146045.1 Caldisericia bacterium | reverse complement strand
GTTTTCTTCTTTGTAGATTTTTTTTTCTTTTTAGCTGGTTTCTCTGGAACGTCTTTTCTTGTCGAAATGAATCTCCCGTGAGAATCTCTTTTTGGTAAAGAACGCTTCGTTTCACTTACTTCATTAGCCAAAGCTCCAGTATCTGTTTTTTCGTTTTCTCCTGTTGTTGTCATTTTTTATTAAAAGAATACAATTTGAATGGTTAGCATTCGCCTTGGTTTATTCTTCTATACTCCTCTCTGAGTTTTCTGGATACCTCTATATCACCGGAACGCTCTGCCTGATTAATTTTTTCAATAAGAGGCAAAATTACTTCTTTCTTTCTGTTAAGTTCATCGATACTGCATAAAATTTGATGGATAACATCTCCTTCTATGCAATCATTATTCACGCTTTGAAGTTCCATAAGTTTACTATAAAATATCTCTTTGTCAGGATCTTCTTGGAAATTTTCTACATTTATTTCTTTTTTTTCATCATTCATGGTCTTTAGTTGAGCAAACAGATCTCTGTAAACGCCTTCTGGAAAATCTTCTTGACTTAATTTAGCAAATATTATTGCAGCATAATCTTCTGGATATGTTATTATTGCTTTAAGCAACAACATTGCATTTCTATCTGATATTAATGATTTACTTACTTTGTTTTTCTCAATAATCCTTCTTTTTCTTTTTGAGGAAGAGAATGAGCTTCTGCTTGAAAAAAACCTTTCTTCCAAAACCGATTGTCTAATTCTTACATCTAATGATATTTTTTTGACCATTGCTTCAATCAAAATTGTGTCGCTGACTTTTGATAATCGTTGAAACATACTGCTTATTAAAGCGCTTTGTGTCATTGGGTCTTTTAAATTTTTATTCTCTGTTAATGCTTCCCAGTAGTATTCCAAGGCACCTTTAGCGTTTTCGATAAGCTCTCGGAAAGCCTTTTCCCCTTTTGCAGTAATAAACTCATCTGGATCTTTGTATGGTTTTGGGATTTGAATGATTCGGCATGGAAGACCGGTTGGCAATATAATATCAATTGATCTAAGTACTGCTTTTTTCCCAGCTTCATCGGCATCATAACAAAAATAAAGCGTATCTGCATGTTTTCTTAGTAGTTTTGCCTGGTCGATAGTAAACGCAGTACCCAAAGCAGCTAAAACATTTGTAAATCCCTTTTGATGCAAGGCAACAACATCCATGTATCCTTCAACTAAAATAGCTTTTTTTGACCTATTCATTTCTGATCTCGCTAAAGACAAAGCATATAAGTTTTTACCTTTGTGGAACAATGGGTAATCTGGACTATTAAGATATTTTGGCATTTTATCTTTTGATACAACTCTACCGCCAAACCCAATGGTTCTAGATCTTGCATCTTTGATTGGGAATATTAATCTTTGCCTAAAATATGGATATATGTCTCCGCTATCATTCTTGTTAATCAATCCCATTGTTTTGCAAAGCTCTTTGTCAAAACCATGGGATTCTAACATTGAAAGAAATTCTCTTGAAGCGCTTGGTGCATAACCAATATTGAATTGTTTTGCAATTGATTCATTGATGTTTCTTTTTTTTAAATAAATTTGTGCATCAGAAGATTTTGCTAGTGAATGTTCAAAGAATGAAGTTACTTCTTCAAGCGCATTGTACCATTGTTCATATTTATTATTCTGCTTTTGTTTTCCCCATTTGGGTGGGGGCAAACCTACCTCCTTGCCAAGCTCTTCTATTGCTTCCTGAAAAGACAATCCTTCATATTTTTCAACAAAATGTATTATATCTCCACCTACGTGGCATCCAAAACAATAGAATATTTCTTTAGATGGATTCACAGAGAATGATGGGGTTTTTTCTATATGAAAAGGACAAAGCCCAACGAAATTTCGACCGGCTTTTCTTAAAGATACAAATTTCCCTATGTAGTCTACAATGTTAATCCTTGTTTTTATTTCCTGAACATACTCTTCAATGTTTTGGTCCATTATTTCACATCAACTCCACTTAGACGATAGAGATCGCAGGAAGCAAATGTAGTTTTGCTTCCTGCTTAAACCTTATGAACTTTCTAAGTAAATCTATTTTTCTCTATGTATAATTGCCGCTTGTGCCGCTGCTAAACGTGCTACTGGAACTCTAAACGGAGAGCAACTCACATAGTCTAATCCTATTTTATCGCAGAATATAACTGACCTTGGATCTCCTCCATGCTCCCCAC
>JAGLCW010000006.1 GCA_023146045.1 Caldisericia bacterium | reverse complement strand
AGAAAAGACTTATTGAAATATACAAGCATCTAAATACTGTAGAGAATGCTTTTAAGATATTGAAGAACGATCTTGATGTTAGACCAATGTACCATTGGAAAGAACAAAGAGTAAAAGGACACATCTATATGTGTATATTAGCATATTTCATGATGATGGCTATCGAGTACACTTCTAAACGTACCAACCTTAACTTGTCAGGGAGGAAAGTTTTAAGGCTTCTTAGTAATATTCATTTACTAACATTAACTCTACCGAAAGGGGAAAAAAGATTTGCATTAACAGAAGTAGGAAAAGAAGAAAAAGAAGTTCTAAAATCATTTGATATTTCTAAATTGAAACTTCCGATGGTTGTATAGACCTTTTTTTTAACTTTCAGTCTACCACAAGCCCAACCTGGAATATCGGGTTGAAGGTCAGTTGAAACATCTCTGATTGCTAAAAATAACATTTTTACTAATGATGCTAACGTTAATCTAATAGTGTACCAGCCTTCCGTAACCTTCATTTATTATGAAGGAAACATGACCATTAAGTAATGTCAAAAAACTGATAAATGTGCTACCTTGGTGTGGTATAAATTGTTCATAGTTAATAAAACCAATAGGTAGAAATTCTTTTTTTTCTGTAACTTCGAGGAATGTAGCTCGAAAATTATAAGATCCAAGATCTGCGAGTATAAAAGTCTCATTAACAGGATTGTAAAAAAGTTTGTTGCAGGAGAAGTTATCCCAATACAAATCAGTCACAGGTAGTACTTCTTGTTCTATGAAAGCATTATCTTCAATGATTCCCTTAATAATGATTTCATCTTTGTACACATAGATTGTTTCTTCGAAAACGGTATTAAGACCTTCAGGGAAACCCGACACTGGAGAAGAATCAAGTGTGCAATCGTCAAGATTTACCTTTTGCAAGATCCATTTGTGTTTGTTCTTGTGATCAAAACCACATAAGTAATATTCATCGTTATACGGAATGATTTTTCTAAAAGAATACTCATTGTAAAAAGATTCTGAGAAACTATATCCGTCAGAATCGACTATACAAAATTCCGTATATGTTAATAACACTAAATAAGCTTTTTCATCTATTTTTATGATATCCCTGCATTCTTCATATGGTATAGTAAGTCCTGTGTCTTCCCACTGAGGAGATAAATCTTGTGGATTGACATCTTCGTATATACATATACCTTTGTTGACTAAAACAGAAGTTTCTCCAGTTGTTGCATGTAGAAATGTTGGGTATTGCAACGTCCTGTCGGTAGGCTTATTAAACTGCATTGGCTGACGAATTACTGAGTCACCATTTATTAAATACAAAATTGGGTTTGACCATCTAAAAATATTGATTGTTATTGGTGTTTGATTGTCTTGACCAATAAGAACTCTGGCCCATGGTAAAAGACGTTGTATATGATCATATAAAGAAAAGATACCATCTTTATAGCAATAAAGTTGAATATTTTTAGTTTCAGGATTTTTGACAATAGCATATATGGTTTGATCCTTTGTCACTGCAATATCAAAAATGGGTACCTTACTTTCATACAATGTAGAAAGCTCATTGGTATCTAGATCATATTGTAAAATAGCTATGCTATCCTTTTTAGATCTATAGTGTAAACCACTAATACATAGATTGGTTTCGTCCATCCACTGAAGTTCATTGTATGTAGCATCAATTTCTTTGAGTATCTGCAGAGAATTGTCTTGATATGTAAACAAACCTTCATCAGTTAAAACAATAATTTGTTCAGAATTAGTGACTACAAAATCGTGTATTAAACATTTGAGTGGAAAACTTATTGTATCTATATAAGCTAATGTTTTTAAATTGTATCGATAAATCCTCGATGTAGATCCAGTTATATCTTCTCCGTTTATATCTTCTGTAGGCCATAAGTCATGGTATTTATTGGTCGCTAAAAGATAGAGAGTACCGTTAAAAACCCGTAAACGAGAAGAACGAAGTGTTACTTTATACTTGGTCTTTATAATGTTTGGAATATTTTCTACATGTACCACCTGCCATGCATTATTGACTTTTTCAGCTAACATCCAATTAGAATGACCACCACATGAATTAGTGTGAGTAGCAAATATTGCCTTGTCTCCATACCAAGCAATATCTTGAAAATCTAAAGGAGCCATTTCTGAGAAAGCATTTGGTTGTGCCTTTGTAAGTTGAGTTGGTAGAATAAGAAACCCACAAAACAGAAAACCAGTTAAAACAGATACAATCCAACTATTTTTTGTAATTTGTTTCATTCTTTTACATACTTCCTTTTAGTTTCAGTTATTTCCTCCATGTTTTCAGGGAATATATGAAGGAAAACAGGGGAATATAGTGTTGTTGGAAAAGCACCAGAATTTCCAGTTTCAAATGTACCTTCTTTAATTGGTTTAATACCCAGTTCTTTATCAATGGTAATTGTCAGAGTTTTTATTTCTTCTTCAAATCCTACAACACAAATGAATCCCTTTCGATACTCTTTCCCATCTGTGTTTATGGTGATGAAACCTACGTCACAAGAATCATAGTCAGACATCTTTTTTTGGTTTACCCATATATGTTCTTCCAATATCTCATCATGATAGAGATCTAGATAGTCACCAGTGTCACACCATTCTGTTGGGATTTCTATTGAAGCTTCTATACAACATGAATTTTGTGCAGATTTTTCTAGATCAAAATAGTATGTCATAGATGTGATTGTATTTACAAATGGGTCAGATAGCCAAAGGAGTGTTTGCCTAACTGGTTTATTATCATCAACTTCTTCTGCAATCCCTTTACCGGGGATTAATAAAAACGTTAGTACTAACAATATTGATATGAGTTTTAAATTTACTACATGTTTTTTCATTTTGCTTCTCCTTTTGGTAATTATTGACACTCACCACTTGCAATCTTTTTTTCTAATGCTTCTTTAGCAGACCAGTAAAGGCATCCAGATCTCGCAAGTGTTCCACAAGAATAGTCTTTATTAGGATTACCAATATAAAATAGAACATCAACCAAGTTTTCAATTTTACCATGATATTTATCATCTTTGTCAAGATCTCCAGTTTCTTCACCGTTAACATGGTATTCCCAATCCGCTTTCTCATTGGCCATCATTTCTTTTAATCCATCACAATCAAGATCTTTAACATCGCCATACCTAAATCCTGGCACTTTCCCTTCGCTTTCCTTACATCTACAAAGATCCGTAACAGATGTAAAACCTTCCTTATATCCTTTTTCACAGTCAACATCACAATCATCTTCCTCATCATCACAATCATCCTCTGATCCACCATCAACAGGACTCATAGGATCCTCACTGTATCCGTCTATGTAGCAGACAAGCTTGTCAGGTGCCTGGACAGGAGCCAGGTTACCAATACTGATGCGGCTACCTGAATAGATATGCATGTCAACATTTAACGGAGTAGCTCCTCCATAAGTTGGTGTTACCGTTCCATCTCTACCCTTGTATTGGAAAGGCATTTCAACACCATATGGATTGTATTCGTTTATTTTTTTGCTATACGCTTTGTCATATTCATATGATGCAACTAGAGTTCCATTTGATGCTGTCATAGATGTAAGATTACCACATGGATCCCAATTTAAAAAAGCTTCTCCAGAAAAACATCCGGTTT